>JAOZNZ010000390.1:0-2319 GCA_029933535.1 bacterium
CAGCTCTATTGCCGGAACAGCAAAATCGGAAAAAGCTCCCGAACATCGAATAACAAAATTTGATAAATTTACGGGCTGATTATCATAATTAATAATTTCCAACCAAAATGTTTCGTTTGTCATAGAAACTTCATTAAAAGAAATTCGCGGCACAGAAATTGATGGCAATGCAAAATTACGCGCTCCGGGTGTGCCGCCAACCAAATAACCTGATGCCCAATTCCAAAAAGGCGGACTTGAACTTTGAGGATCAATCTTCGATAGCGATGATCCCGAACCATCAGGCTCAACCGGCCAGTCGTCATCATCGTCATAACTCACGGAATCCATAACCCTGTCGGTATTATTAATCAGTTCAAGAGTTTCTCCGCTATTTGAAATGCGCCCGGAAAAAGGGCCATAAACATTTTCAATCCCTGTCGATGCTTCAAGAGTTTCAGGGGAAGAAGCTATAACAATATATTCGCCTGCTTCAACAACAGTGCCGACAGGAAAAGTATAATCAATTCCGCCCTGCAAACCCCAGCCTGAAACATCCAGGTTCACTGCCATTTGATTATGCAGCTCCACCCACTCCATTGCGGCCTCATTAGTTGCCGGATGATACATAATTTCATTAAACACGAGAACACTATCCGCACAAACGAAGCTGGAACTTACAAAGCAAAGCAAAAAAAATATAATATTTATTAATCTCATATAAACATTATATCATTTTTATAAGTTTTAATCTAAAAAAGAATAATTGCATGAAAAACAATATTAAAAAATCCCGGGATTTTGCATCCCGGGATTTCTAATTTGAGAGCTCTCGAAAAGGTGATATCGCAATGCGATGAAATATTCCCCCTTTTTTAAAGGGGGACTTAAGGGGAATTTTTTTCTGGCAATCAACAATTTTTGTCGTTTGTTTTCGACTTTTTTGTTGCTTTGGGTAATTTTTTAGATTTTATTGCGATTCCCGTTTAATTAAATCCCCCAACCCCCTTTAGAAAAGGGGGACTTTATGGATATCTCTTTTCAATCAACCCCTCGGCGCTACTTCAACCGTGTTGCGATTAATAGTTGGACTATCCTATCGCTTCATTTCCACCTTCACCTGTGCGAATCCGGATGCACTGAGCGAGTTCGATAACAAAGATCTTTCCATCACCTATTTTCCCCGTTCGAGCGGCATTAATTATCGCTTCAACAGTTTGATCAACGAAATCATTATTAACAGCGACTTCCAATCTGATTTTTTTCAAAAGATTTACTTCTATATCAACTCCCCTGTATGTTTCGTGATAACCGCCTTGCTGACCGCACCCCAGGGCATTTGTAACAGATAATTTCATAATATCGTGTTTATAAAGTTCTTGTTTTACATCGTTCAATTTTTCAGGCTTAATATATGCTATAATAAGTTTCATTTTATTTTCTCCATTTATGAAGTTCGTTATTCGTTAATCGTTATTTGTTATTCGTTAATCGTTAATCGTTAATTGTTAATTGGACAAAATGGACCCGATGGACAAAATGGACATTACTCCATTACTCCATTATTCCATTACTCCATTACTCCATTACTCCATTATTCCATTATTCCATTATTCCATTATTCCATTATTCCATCATTCCATTGTTCCATTATTCCATCAATCCTGCTCGCGCTGGGAAGCGCGGCTTACTCCAATAATCCATAAGCAAGATGCTTATGCTACTATTGTGTTGTGAATATCTGGAATCCGGCATAACTTTCCATTCCGTGTTCACCAATATCAAGTCCTCTGGCTTCTTCTTCTTTCGAAACACGAAGGCCAATAGTTACTTTTATCACATAAAATACAAGTCCCATAATCGCAACGGCAAAAATAGTTGCTGAAGCCGCACCGAGAGTTTGAATTCCAAGCTGTTTAAATCCGCCGCCGTAGATTAATCCATCGCCTGCCAGTCCAAGAGCTTTCTGACCGAAAATTCCCACAGAAAGAGTTCCCCATATTCCGTTCATTCCATGAACCGGGAACGCACCAACCGGATCGTCAATTTTTAATCTATCGAGTAAACCTACACCAAAGACAACAATAACACCGCCAATAGTTCCAATCAAAGCCGACCATCCACCAACGGTGTGAACGACTGTCGATCCGGCGAAATCGGCAAAGCCCATTTGAGAGAGCCATCCTCCACCCCAAATCCAGTGACCAATAATCGGATAAACAAGTGCACTGATAAAAACTGTATAAATTAAATAAGCGGAAAATTTCATTCGCTCAGCCATTCCACCGGCTACAATTGTCGCCGCTGCGCCACAGAAAGCGGCTTGGAAAAGCCAGAATG
>JAOZNZ010000390.1:2419-3978 GCA_029933535.1 bacterium
ACCCAAACGGTATCAAGCCCTACTTTCAAAGTTGCAATATCTGTAGTTTCAGCTGCGGAAACATTTTTTGTAAGAAAGAGTCCGGCAATTAAGGTTAAAATTAATAATATTAAGATAAACAACCTTAACAAGGAAACTTACAAACTAATGAAACAAAATATTGAAATTGAAATGTCTTACAACAATGTAAGACCTAATTGTGGCATGCTACATTTTGGTGGGTTTTTTGGGATCAAAGGAAATTTCGGAGAAATGTTACGAACATTTTTTCCGGGGTAACGCTATCGCATAACCCCGGGCTATAAATATTTTACCTTTCTGGGGTAAGTTTTAGTAAATTTTTTACAAAAAAATCGTACTAATTAATCTTCTATCGTTTTTTTATTTTCAATCTATTTAATATTTTTATCAAATTCTCAATTTGTGTTTTTGACATTTGCCTTTTATCAAGAATTAAATATTGATTTTTAGCAATATACAAGAATAAAAAAGTTTTTTTGTTATCGTATAAGTACAAATTTGTCAATTTAACCGTAGAGACATTTTCACCAATTGATGTTATAATTTTGTTATCATCTGTAATTTGAATGTTTGTTTGTTTTGAGAACATCTTATTTGATTTAGAATTTTTAAACACATTTTGAATGTAAAATAAAGGTCTTGTTATCAAAAAAGAGCTAACCAATAATAAGAAAAATGTTTTTCCATTAAAGAACTCTGAGTTTATTATAACTAGTGTTACAATTATTAATAATAGAATTGCTCCTAAAATCGGATTAATAAGAGTGTATTTATATCCAAAATAATGCAATGCAATTGCTTTTTTATAGTCAATATCAGATATCGTTTGCTTAAATTCAATCATTTTTAATTATTTGAATACATATTCATGCAATTTTACTTATAACCCGAAAACACGTTCTGCGGTTTTTCTATAAGAATTTTCTATGAATTCTAACGCGTATCTCTCGTCTATTATTCTTTCTTTCACCGCTGTTTCAAGAGCATCTGCAATATAACGACGGGTTATACTGTCAATCCCGGCTATACTTTCGGGAGTTTGACTGTCTGATCCCCAGCACATTTTATGATGCGGCACAACTGCCAGCCATTCAAGCAGCGCGTTTTTAAATCTCACTGGAGACATCCATGTAATCCATGTAAAATCAATTATAACATTCGGAAACATTCCGGCTAGATAAGTTGTTTCACCGATATAAGGATTTCCACCATGAAGCAAAACAAAAGTCAGATCTTTATAATCCGGATCGATTAAGATATTATGAAGAAGCATTGGATTTGACTGCTCAAGATTCGCATGTCCCCAAATTTGAAATCCGGTATGAATTACAACGGGAAAATTATTTCGCAGACACGCTTTTAGCAAGTGATGAAAAATAAAATCACGAACTACACGATAATCATCGTCAGTCATATCATTTTTTTTGCCGAAAGCTGATGAAGCTTCCTTTACAGATGGTTTAGAAATTTTCAAACCGCTTGTGTAAGCAACCGCCGTTTTCATTCCAACAACACCTTTGGCACGCCAATTATTTACT
>JAOZNZ010000391.1:0-654 GCA_029933535.1 bacterium
GCGAGAGTAAAAAATTATATTAAAGAACACACTGCTATGTAGTTATCAATCAGAAGATTTATCACGCTAAGCTCGCTAAGCCCGCAAAGGAATCAAAATATAAAGAAAAAATTATTGTAAAAATATAGAGTTTTTGATGAATATCACGTTTGGGGTCCAAACGTGGTACTTTTTCTGCAAAGGTTTGGTTTTAAATAAACTTATCAATTAATTTATTGATATATATGCTTTATCTATGCTTGGTATTTGGCGCTGCCGAATGCCAGGATAGGATAGAATATGAACGGAAGTAAAATTAGCCCTATTGCAAATCCGGTTCCTTTGCCGAAATTTGCCGCAAGACCTACTGACATTATAATTATGACAATAAAATTAAATAAAGGGACTAATAGCAGAAGCAGCCACCAGCCGGATTTGTTAGCAATTTTCAGTAAAATATAGATGTTGAAGAATGGGATTAGTACAAGCCAACTCGGTTCTCGTGCTGTAGCACGTTATTTCAATGTTTTTTTGTTATGGGAAATATGGGAGTTATGGGAGTTATGGGAGTTATGGGAGATATGGGAGATATGGAAAGTCTAACTACGTTATTTAGGATTAACCGTAAAATTATTTCAATCGTATCCAACGAAGTAACGCTGTACTCACGTTCAT
>JAOZNZ010000391.1:754-3977 GCA_029933535.1 bacterium
CATATCAATCATATCAATCATATCAATCATATCAATCATATCAATCATATCAATCATATCAATCGTTCAATCGTTCAATCGTTAAATAATAAATACGGTAATTGACATAAATCCCACTGTTTGTTACACTTTATTACATGGATATACCTAAAGAAAACAATAGTTTTGCAGATTCGCTTGAGCAGCTTGAAAAACGAGCTCTGCAAATCCAGATGGAGCATTTTAAAATCCCACCCGAAAAGCGCGGCAGAGCGTTTTATTCGCTGGAACTTGTCGGTGAAATGGGAGAGCTGCTTAATGACTGTAAGAAGTTTATGCGAACAAAACTTGCTCACAGACGTGCAGAGCAGATTGAGAAGCGAATACCTGAAGAGACAGCCGACACTCTTATCGCGTTAATATTAATAAAGCTTGCCGCGCATGAGGAGCAGAAAGTTTTTCCTAAAGCGCCATTTAATATAGACGAATCAGTAAGAACAACGATGTGGCTTCACACGTGTTTAAGCAGTTTAGCATTAAGTGCCTCAAGTTTATATGTAAAAGAGATACTGGAAATATCTAATAATGAAGGGGAGAAAAAGCTTGATCTTGAGATATACAGATCGGTAGTAGAATCGTTATTAAATGTTGCCAATTTTTTTGAATTTAATCTTGAAGAAGCGACCAACAACAAACTCACACGAATAATCAGTAAAGTTGAAGAAGGACATTATGATTAAAAAAATTTTTAAGAGCCAGTTTTTCTTGTTTACATTTGCCACTGCTTTAGCGTTATGTAATATTATAATTGCAGATGATAATTCAGCAGAGCAAAAAGACAAACTTAATTCTTTTGCCTGGTCGCTAAGTTCAGGACTTCAAAACATTGGTGTAACTGTTTCAACAGATAAAGTTCAGGCATATCTTGGTACAGCGTTCAGCCCGAATTTATCTACAGGACTTTTGTGTATAAGCGAAGCGATAAAGATTAATAACGACAATATACTTACAAATATTCTTTTGGGAATTGGACTTAAAGCTGAACGATTTAACATAGGGAAAAAAGTTTGGTCAAGAGCTATTGCGCGGCAGCATATCAGGACAAAAATTCTTTATGGTCTTGAAGCGACTAATATTATTCTTATGCAAGGTGGTTGGGAATTACCTGCGGGAAAAATGGAGTGGGGTATTATTGATGCAATGGATTTCAATGGGAAATTAAGTGGTAAGACCCAACACGGTAATTTATCACAAGAATCATTTCCGGAAAAGATTATTATGTTAAGTATTGGAAATGTTTCAGATTCACCTATTGTCTTGCGAGAGAAAGTTCTTAGAAACGCGATTGCGCAATTAAATAAATCTATTTTACTGCAAGATTCATTGCAAACTTTATTAACGGGTTTTGATTTAATAAACTACATCGCCGATGCGTCTCACCGATCGCCTTTTTGTCCTAAGTGCAAACAAAACAGTGATATTTGCATGCACAAAACTTTAAAGGTTATTTATGACAATCTCGGTGCAGGTGTGCGTTACCTGAACGTAATAGCGCAGCAATGTCCGGATTATGAGAAAAAAGAAATTACCGGTGCGGCGGAGCAGCTTGCCTCGGGAAGAGAATTATTAAATCCTTATCTGGATTTAAATGAATTAAAAAAAATAATGGCTGACAGAAAAAGTCAAGCTGATATGGGGGAAGCGATAAGAAAATTGAGAGAAAAGCTTAGTAAAGCAGCTGTATTTCTTGCCGGAGTTTGTAATGAAGAAGTTGAAAATTCAGTTGTAAAGAGCGGTGTTACAGAATGGATGGCTAAAAGAGAAGAGCATAAGATTGTCAGTACGCTTCCACGGTTCAGCAGGCTTAAAGGTTTAAACAATACATTTTTTATTTCCGGGACAATAGCGTCTGAAATTCTTGATATTAAAACGCCTGCTGAGTGGCTGATCGGCGTTAGCGGATCTTCTTTTAAATTTCTTATAGATTCGAACACATTTGTTTATGTTTCAGATTTATCAACCGGATATGATTGTATGAAAAGATATCTTACGGCAGCTGGTCTTGTACCGGTTTTTTACACTTTTGACAGCGGAATGTCAGCAGATACAGGTAATATGATCAGGAAAGAGATAGTTGATAATATTGACAGGTCAGCGCCGTCGATAATATCTGCTACTGATATCAGCAATCAATGGGGGATTGTTACCGGTTATAAAGATTATGGGTTAAGTTTTCTTTGCCGGCTTCCAACCGACAGCAACTATTATTTTAGTGTTGTACGTACGATTCCCAATACGACTATTACTATCAGAAGGAGAAAAGTTCAGCCGGATATGCATTCTCAGGTAAAAGGAGCATTAAAGCAATTGCTTTTATTGCATGGTCAGACTAATTTTTCTGAATATTTAAGTGGAAGTGCAGCGCTTAATTTATGGATTAATAAATGCCGGTATTACTCAGATAACAATTATATGCCGGAATTAGAATTTGCACATCAAAACAAATTATTATGGATTGCGCTGCGAGATAACTTAAGGCAATCATATAAATTTTTAGATATGACAATGACGGTTGCGCCGGAGCTTGTTGCTCCATTAAATCAGGCTCGTGGTTTATATCTGAATGCTGTTGATTTAATGAATTTAGCTTATGCAGATGGTTTTGTTCTTGAGATAAAAAAAGATGTAATTCATCCAATTGACTGGCTTGGCGAGAAAAGTAAGAAACAGGTTCAAACACTTGAAGAAGTGGAAAAAATAATGAACGAAGCAAGCCAACATATAAAACTTGCCATTAAACAATTGCGCGGTTAAAGCATTGTCCGTATTGCGGGAAACTTAATATTTGGAGTAAACTTCTTTTGCTTGCGTACGCCGTGTACATTTAAACGTTTGCTTGTTTCACAGTCGGAAGCTCCGCAGCACATTGCTCTGGTATACCAGTTTGAAGATTGTTTATTTTGCTGTTCGTTTAATTGAGTCATAATTACACACTTTTATCGTATTAATTTTCTAAATTGCATCAAAAATCCGGATTAAGGTTTACATAATAAGTAGCAAGAATTGTGCCATAAGAAGTCCAAAAAAGTTATTTTGTGGTTAGAAGAAAAATAATCCACTATAAATTGTAAAAGTATTTTAAGCAACTAATAATTTATATATTTATTGGGTATAAGTTGTGAAAAAGGAAGTCGCGAAAACACATAATTCGACTTTTTCTCCGCATTTTTGCACGATTTTATCG
>JAOZNZ010000392.1 GCA_029933535.1 bacterium
GGAAACGCCGGCGCTTACGGTCAGGGCGGTTGTTATGCTCTTCTCACGAGCGATCCTACTCCTCGTTTCTCTTATGGTTGGGGAAGACAACACGCGAATGGTTATGACGTTTATGAATATAATGCCGATACTCTTGCTTCAGTTTCAGAACATCTTAACGCAAGACATTTAATTGTTAACAACGGCATCGCTTACATTCTTTCCGATACTACTTTATCCGCAGTTAATAGAACCTCCGGAAGTACTCTCTGGTCGGTTCCAACCGATTGCTGCCACTCTCTCATTCTTGCCGACAATACTCTTTTTGCCGGAGGTTTTAATAAAATTATTGCTTATGATATAACAACCGGAAATGAATTAAATACGGTTGCAGTAAAAGGCACTGTTCGCGGACTTGCTGCTTCTGCGCAACGTCTTTATGTTAGTACTGATAATGGTTCAATATTTGCCTATGGAGAATCATCTAAACCGATTATTAATAATTTGGCTGCTTCTGATATTACAGATTCTTCAGCAAATTTTAACGGCGAACTCGTTTCAACAGGTGAAGCGCCAACCTGTGTTACTCTTTTATGGGGAGAGACCGATGAAGGAACAAATTTTAATAACTGGGCGCATTCAATTCCTTTTGGATTCCGCGATCCCGGATTCCTTTCTACAAATGTTTCTTTATTAGATTCTAAAACCGTTTATTATTATTGTTTCTGTGCAACCAATTCTTTCGGAAGAATAATGCCCGATTCTGCTATAAGTTTTAAAACTTATAGCTCGCCTGTTATTAATAATGCTAACGGCGCAAGCAGCATTGGTGTTTCCACAGCCCGACTTAATGCTAACCTGGTTGAAGGAATTTCGGCAGATGTTACTTTTTACTGGGGAGATTCTGATGGCGGAACAACTCCGGTAAACTGGCAGTTTTCGTCAATCATCAGTAATGTAAATGAAGGTTCTGTTTATGTTCATATTTCAAGTTTGAACACAAATTCAACTTGCTATTATACCTCTTATGCTTTAAATTCTTACGGTTCTGACTGGGCGCCTACAAGCTCATATTTTAAAACAAAAATAAACATTGATGACGGATGGGCACATAAAATAGTTATTTCTTTCCCGGGATATAATAAATCAGAAACTTTAACCAATTTCCCGGCTCTCATTATTCTTAATGAATCTATTTCAGGATTTAATTATAGTGATTTCGCTTCGCCTGACGGTGGAGATTTACGTCTCTTTAATTATGACAGAAGCGAATTCATTAACTTCGAAGTAGAAAAATGGGATACTTCCGGAAACTCTTATATCTGGGTTCAATTACCTCTACTTTTCGATGGAATGAATGGCGTTGTTGCCGAATGGGGTAATCCAAATGAAACTAATCTACCGGATTATACTTCTAACGGTTCTACCTGGTCACAAAATTATGAAGGTGTCTGGCATCTGCATTATATCAGCAGCATTTGTCATGACTCATCTGCTAATGCAAATAACGGAAGTTATAATGACATAACTCATATAGCAAACGGCAAAATTGACGGAGCAGATGATTTTAACGGCTCTACTTCTTATATTAATGTACCAAACGATGCGTCCCTTAAACCAATAAAAGATGTCTCCGTTTCACTTTGGATTAATCCTGCGGTCTCTATGGTTAACTGGGATTGTCCGGTTGCTCACGCATGGGATAACGGTGGAGATGAGTCCGGATTCTCTATTTCTTATGTCACAGATAAACTCAGATTTATGATTAAAACCGCAAGTATGGCTGATAATGACTGGAATTCAAATCCAGGATTCGCTGTTACGGTTGGTTCCTGGCAACATGTTGCGGGAACTTATGACGGTTCGATTATCAGATATTATGTCGATGCCGATCAAAAAGAAACGCGATCAGCTTCGGGTGATATTAACTGGAATTTTCCTCCGCAAGGATTTTATATCGGGAAATTTCATGATGATAATGAAGATGATTTTTATAATGGCAAAATTGACGAAGTTAGAATCTCTTCTGTCGCTCGTTCAGCCGATTGGCTATGGGCTGATCAACAAACCATGGCTGCCAACAGTTCTTTTACGAGCTATGTAATTCCTGAACCTGGAATATTAATTGTTTTTCTGTTTATTTTTGTTATAAAACTACTAATTTATAAAAAAACTTAATGTTTTTAAAAGAGAATGAAAAACAAAATAATTTTTGAAAAAACTTTTCTAATAATATTTCTTATTTGTTATATTACAAACGCCGAAAATTGGACTACTTATATGCACGATAATTCCAGAAGTGGAATTTCAGCTGAACCAGTTAATGCAACGGAGTTAAATGAAATTTGGAAATATAATTCTGCTGCACCGCCAATGATCGCGTGGGACGGCGGGATGCCATGGGACGCATTCCGTTCTCCTTCCGCAGCTAATGCTGTTCGCAGTACTCCTATGCGAGATTTCGATTTCGTAAACTTTGTTACTGTCGCTGACGGGAAACTGTATTTCGGTTCTTCGGTCGATGATTCTGTCCATTGTCTTGATGCAGGCACAGGAGCAGAAGACTGGACTTTTACTACCGATGGCCCTGTTAGATTCCCGCCTACTATTCATAATAACAAACTTTATTTTGGTTCTGATGACGGAAATGCCTACTGCCTTGACGCAAATTCAGGCACGCAAATCTGGAAATATACTCCTGCAATTCCCAGCCGTTTAATTGCAAATAACGGAAAGTTTATTCCAATGCAGCCAATTAGAACCGGAATTGCTATTTATGACGGAAAAGCTTATTTCGCATCTTCGCTTGTTACATGGAAAGAAACATATCTTTGTGCTGTCAATGCAAACACAGGCACTGAAATTTATAAAGTCTCCGGTGGAATTTCTCCTATGGGTGCTTTACTTATTTCCTCTTCAAGAATTTATATCCCGCAGGGGAGATTCCCGCCCGCCGTTTTTAATCGCTCAAACGGATCATCTGTGGGAAACGCCGGCGCTCATGGTCAAGGCGGTTGTTACGCGCTTCTTACAAGTGATCCCACACCACGTTTTTCTTACGGTTGGGGAATAAAACATACAAACGGTTATAATCTCTACGAATATAACGTCGATACTCTTGCTTCTATTTCTAAACATCTTAATGGCAGACATTTAATAGTAAGTAACGAGATAGCTTACCTGCTTACTGATACTACTTTATCGGCTATTAACAGAAAAAATAACAGTAATATCTGGTCGGTTGTAACTGATTGCTGTTATTCTCTTATCCTTGCTGACGGAATTCTTTTTGCCGGAGGATTTAATAAAATTATTGCTTACGATTCTGCAAATGGAAATGAATTGAATTCCATTTCTGTAAAGGGCACAGCTCGCGGTCTTGCTGCATCTGCACATCGACTTTATGTTAGCACTGATAATGGTTCAATATTTGCCTACGGCGAGGCTTATAAACCAATTATTAATAATACTAATGAACTTACTTATTAAATCTTTTTATCTTTTCATTTTTTGTTCGAGCATGTTCGCGTGTTCCGTTCCTGTGTTCCGTTATGCTCTTGAATACTGGCACCCCGATCCATATCAAATTATTTTAAAATTTGATCCTTCGCAATCGAATAATTTAAAAAAAATAGTTAATGAAATAAATACACACAGAGCCAATCGTTCTTTTATCGTAAAAAAAATTAAAACTTCTCAGTCAAACGAACAAATAATTTTAAAATATCCCGCAAGCACAAGAATTCAAGAGAATGTTTATGAAAATTCTTTGACTAAAGAAAACTTTATTAAAATCTTACAATCTCCCGTACGGCAAAAACTCATCGATAAAATCACCGGCGGTGATGCTCTTGTTTTTCTTCTGCTTGAAGGCAGTGACAAAAAACAAAATAATCATATCGCGAATTTCATTCTTACGAATATCCCAATTCTTGAAAATGAAATTAAATTGCCGCATGAATATGCTGATATTCCAAAAGAAGATTTACAAATCTAT
>JAOZNZ010000393.1 GCA_029933535.1 bacterium
TCTGTTGTATCATAAGAGAAATAATACCAAAATAACGAATTTTTGACAAGTAGGTTACTATTTATTATTTATTATTTATCATTTGTTAACTATAAATTTGTTCCGAAATGTTTTCTGCCGGAACAAATTTTCTCAGTTGTGCCTGTAATTTGTCTTTCATGGGCACAACCGCTTTAAAAATTAAAATCTTTTTGGTATAATAATACTTGAATTGTTAATTTACTATCTCTATATTTCTATAAAAGGAGCAAAAATGGCTGAACAACTTGAAAACCTATTGCAAAAAATACAGGACGAAGCTGTTACCAAAGCTGATGAAACCGCTAAACAAAAAATGAGTGAAGCGGAGAAAAAAGCGTCCGAAATTATTACTGAAGCCGAAAAAAAGGCGGAATCTATTGTTAATAACGCAGAAAAAAAAGCGGAACTATTCGTGGTAAATGGTAAAAAATCTCTCGAACAGGCTGCACGTGATGTGCTTATCTATCTCAGAAAATCTATTGATAATCAGTTTGAAGCACTTGTCAGAGATTCCGTTTCAGAAATTGTTCCGATTGAAGTTGTTCAGGAAATTCTGATTAAACTCGCGACTGAAGCGCGTACTAAAGGAACTAGTGCTGAAGGAATAAGAATTTTTCTTAGTCCGAATGAATATGAGTCCTTGACAGCTTTTTACATAAAACGCTTTCACGAAGCGGTAAAGAAAGGCGCCGAGTTTCACCCTATGCCGGAAATTAAAGCAGGATTTAGAATATGCCTTCGTGATAAAGATCTGGAATACGATTATAGCGATAACGTTATTGTTGAAATGCTTAGTAATTTAATTAATCCTGCGATTGATGAAATTCTTAAAAAAGCGGTTGAGGGGAAAAGTTAATAGTTAATATTTAATAGTTAATAGTTAATAGTTAATGGTTAATAGTTATTAGTTAAGGAAGTAACTGAACACTGACACCTGACACCTGACACCTGACATCTGACACCCGACACCTGAGAGTTAGGGCAACCACATAGGGATGCCCCTACTGACACCCGACACCTGATTACCGAATACCGATTATATGAGCAGTTACTATTATTTTATATCAACACTTCCCACACTTGCTTTTGGCGACCAACCGCCAATGACAAGTGAGGATTTTCTTGAAAATTCACGTGAGTGGATTCCTGAAGCAGATTTGTATGCATTGAAAGCCGCCGCCGAAGGTTACGAAAATCCTGAAAAAAATGATGTCGAAATACAATGGGAGAATTGGAAAGAAACTTTGCGAAATTCTTTGGCTGCCGCTCGTGCGGCAAAGCTTGGCAAAGACCAGGCGCCGTATTTAAGCAAATCCGGCAGTGCGGATTCTCAAATGCGTTCCGCTGTTCAGGAAGCTGTTAAGGAGGAGAATCAGCAAAAAGCTGAAGAGACGATTGACAAGTTAAAATGGTCATTTCTTGATGAGATTTCTGCTACACATTCTTTTGATTTTAATATCGCGTTAAGTTATTTAATAAAATTGAAAATTTTAGAAAGATGGGCTGCTCTTGACGAAGAAGCAGGTAAAGAAGCCCTTAATAAAAGTATTGAAAAACAGGAAAAATAAACCTTAAATCTATAAATTAATATGAGTCAGAAAAAAGGAAGAATCGTTGCCGTTAACGGTAATATGATTACAGTTGAGTTCGACACAAGCGTTATACAAAATGAAGTGGCTTACGCAGTGATCGGGGATAGTAAACTTAAAGCAGAAGTTATTCGTGTCCGTGGTAATCGTGCCGATTTGCAGGTCTTTGAAGATACTCGTGGATTAACCGTTGGCGATATAACTGAATTCTCAGGCGAATTGCTTTCAATCGAGCTCGCTCCGGGATTGCTTACAAAAGTTTTTGACGGTCTGCAAAATCCGTTACCGGAACTTGCCGAAGAATGCGGTTTCTTTCTTCAACGCGGCAAGTATCTTCCTGCTCTTGACGTCGAAAAGAAATGGGATTTTACTCCTGTTGCTAAACCGGGGGATGAAGTTTTTGCCGGTTCAATTCTCGGCTCAGTACCCGAAGGAATTTTCCAGCATAAAATTATGACGCCTTTTGATATTTCAGGACAGTGGAAAGTTAAATCCGTTGCGGAAAAAGGAACATACACAATTGAAGAAATTATAGCTGTTATTGTTTCTCAAAAAGGTGAAGAACAAGAAGTGAAAATGCTTAGAAAATGGCCGGTCAAAATCGCGCTTAACGCTTATGAAGAAAGATTGCGACCTCTTGACCCTATGGCAACTCAATGCAGAATTATTGATTCTTTTTTCCCGGTCTCAAGAGGAGGAACTTATTGTATTCCAGGTCCGTTCGGTGCGGGAAAAACCGTCCTTCAACAGGTTACAAGCAGATTCGCTGACGTCGATATCGTTATCATCGCGGCTTGTGGTGAACGAGCCGGAGAAGTTGTTGAAACTTTACGTGAATTTCCTGAACTTGACGATCCGAGAACGGGAAAATCGCTTATGGACAGAACTATTATTATTTGTAACACAAGTTCCATGCCGGTTGCCGCGCGTGAAGCTTCTGTATATACTGCTGTAACGATTGCGGAATATTACCGATTGATGGGACTGAATGTTTTAATGCTGCCGGATTCAACTTCCCGCTGGGCGCAGGCGTTGCGTGAAATGTCAGGTCGTCTTGAAGAAATTCCGGGTGAAGAAGCGTTCCCGGCTTATCTTGAATCTATTATCGCCTCGTTTTATGAACGCGCAGGTGTAGTAAGGCTTCACGATGGCTCTACAGGTGCTGTAACTATCGGTGGAACGGTTAGTCCGGCCGGCGGTAATTTTGAAGAACCTGTTACTCAAGCCACTTTGAAAGTTGTTGGAGCGTTCCTCGGCCTTTCGCGTGAGCGATCTGATGCAAGACGTTTCCCTGCGATTGATCCGTCGGAAAGTTGGAGTAAATATCCTAATGCTGTAAATGAAGAACAGGTTACCTTTGCTAAAAGTCTTTTGAAGAAAGGTAATGAAGTTGATCAGATGATGAAAGTGGTTGGTGAAGAAGGAACAGCGATAGATGATTTTATTATTTATCTGAAAACTGAATTTCTTGATGCGGCGTATTTGCAGCAGGATGCATTTGATGTTGTTGATTCATCATGTTCGCTTGAACGTCAGAAATATGTGCTTAACAAAATTTATAACATTTTAAAGAAAGAGTTTGATTTTCAGGATAAAAATATTGCAAGAAGTTATTTCCTTGAATTAACTCAGCTTTTTAAAAACTGGAATCCGTGTGAATGGCAGTCGGAAGAATTCAAAACCGCAGAGCAGAAAGTTGACGAAAAGCTAAAATCTTAGACACGGATTAAAAACTGAACTACGAAGAACACAAAAACTTTAACCACGAATGAACACTAATAGACACTAATAAATAAAATTAACTTACTGTTCTTAGAGTCTTAGTGGCAAATATAAAAAACAAGTAAACTGCATGGAATAAACTAATTTAAAATGAAACAATAAATTTTATTATTCGTGTTCATTCGTGTCCATTAGTGGTTAAAAAATTTTATTATGCTTATTAGTGGTTTAAAAATTGAATTAATTAAAGCCGATATTACTAAACTGTATGTTGACGCAATTGTCAACGCGGCAAATGAAACGTTACTCGGCGGAGGAGGAGTTGACGGCGCGATTCATCGTGCCGCGGGACCAAAATTGCTCGAAGAATGTAAAAAAATCGGCGGATGTAAAACCGGGCAGGCCGAAATTACGAAAGGATACAATCTGCCGGCAAAATTTGTCATTCATACTGTTGGCCCGGTATGGAACGGCGGAAAAAGAAGCGAGCCGGAATTATTAGCTTCATGTTACAGAAAGTGATACTCGTCTGTTTCGATGATGAAATGTACGAAATTTATATGGAACTCACGAATAAAAAAAATCATTAAAAACACAAAAAACTTTAACCACGAATTAACACGAATAGACACTAATTAAAAAA
>JAOZNZ010000394.1 GCA_029933535.1 bacterium
TCAGGTTTCAGGTGTCAGGTATAAGTGTTCAAGCGAAGAACACACCCCGTCGCTTCGCGCCACCCCTCTTAAGAGGGGATTTTGTTTTTTTCTTCTTTTTGAATTTGTTATTTATTTGTTATTTATTATTTGATCTTTTGTTATTTTCTTATATAACAGTTTCATCGAACTTAGATGTTTTCAATTGGTCACGTCTTAAATTTCTTTGATTGTAAACAATATTCACCAGCAATCCACAAGCAATCAATGTCATCACCATACTTGAACCGCCATAACTAATAAACGGCAAAGCAAGACCTTTAGTAGGAAGAACAGCTGTTACCACACAAATGTTTACAATCATTTGAAGCGAAAGTATTGTCATAATACCTACAGCAACTAGATGACCGAACATATCAGTAATTTGCTGGGTTAGTTTATATATCACATACAAAAATATCATCATTAATAGAATAATTGCACCTGCACCAACGAATCCAAGTTCCTCGCCAATAATTGAAAAAACGAAATCTGTATGTGCTTCCGGAAGAAAATGCATTTTTTGGATGGATTTACCCAATCCCAAACCGTTAAGCTGACCCGAACCAATAGCAATTAATGACTGTCGGATTTGAAATCCCGCACCGAGGGGATCGCTATCAGGGCTCATAAATGTGAGCAGACGTTTTAGTCTGTAGGGAAATTTTATAACCAGAAAAACTAATGCCGGCACGGATGCCATAACAAGAATAATGAGGTGCCAAATTTTGGTTCCCGCGGCAAAGAAAATAGCTAGTGCGGTAGCAAGAATAACCACAGGAGTTCCCATATCAGGTTCCGCAACGATCAGCATCACCGGAATCATAATTATAACCAATGGAAAAACCACACCTCTCATGAATTTTGAAACATGTCGTCTGTTTCTGGAAAGTCTGTCAGCAAGGAATATAATAATAACATATTTTGCAAATTCAGACGGCTGAAGAGTAAATCCTGCAATGCGAATCCAACGTGAAGCATTATTAACTTTATGTCCGATTCCGGGAACATAAATCAATCCAAGCAGTACAACAGCAACAAAAAGAAGCAGCCAGCTGTACTTCTGAATAGTCTGAAAATGAATTGATCCCACTACTATTCCGGCGCCAATCCCGATTACAACCCAGAATATTTCACGATAAAAGAAATGGAATTTATTTCCAAATTTCAATTCCGCATAATATACACTTGACGAATACGTCATTAACACGCCAATCGCTACAAGCACAAGTACAAGTATAACGAACAATTCAGGCATCCATTTTTCAACAAATTTCGGCATATCAATTAAGTTTTAGGATTTTATTTTCTTGGAACCAATATTTTCTGACCTACTCTAATTATTGAGTTATCGGTGTTGTTAAGTGACATAAGTTCAGAAGATGTCACACCATATTTTCTTGCTATTTTCCAATAAGAATCTCCGGATTGAACCGTGTAAGTATCTGTTCCTGTTTTAGGTGCTTCTACTTCGACTTCAACAGTTTCTGATATCATATTTGCCGTGCCGTAAGGAGATTCATTTACAGTTTCTATTGTTGAGATAACAGCCGTGTCAGCAACCGATGGAGTAGTCCCTTTATCATTTTGCTTAACCGGAATTTTTAATATCTGACCAATCTTAAGTATTGAGCGTCTGCTTATATTATTTTCCGCGACCAGTTCACTAATTGTACATCCGTATTTTCTGCTTATTACCCAAAGCGTATCTCCACGTTTAACTGTGTGTTGTTGATAAGATGAA
The DNA here is from genome assembly GCA_029933535.1 of bacterium. Lineage (GTDB taxonomy): Bacteria > Auribacterota > UBA3054 > UBA3054 > B51-G9 > B51-G9. The sequence continues at coordinate 1,763 of JAOZNZ010000394.1, forward strand.
GTTTTGTCTAATGATGGTTCATCACGTTTAACTGCTTGCCGTGGAGAAGACTTCGTCTTATCTAATGTTGTGTATTCAGTATAGTAACTTCCTCCCGGCGGACGAACGACGGCAGGTCTTACGCCTGGTTTTTCAATTTTTGCAGGTTTTTCAGTTCTTGCAACTTCTGTAACGGTGCTTTCAATTTCATCAGGAAAAGTGATTTCATCAGTAGTTGTTTCTTCGGCAGTTGTATTAGAAATTGCGGTAGCGACATCCTCACCCGGCAAAACATTTTCATCAGCAGGTGTTTCTTCAGCAGGTGTTTCTTCAGCAGTTTCTTCCACTGTTTCTTCAGCAGGTGCTTCTTCGGGAGTCTCTTCCACTGTTTCTTCAGCTTCTTCAGTCATAAGTTCAGAATTAATCAACGCTTTATTTTCGGCAATCAGTTCTTCAGTAGTTAGAGCTCTTTCAACAGGCTTTTTTGTTGATGATTCCTTATCCTGTTCTTTGACTTCAGAAGCAATTTGTGTGTCCTCAACATCTATAAGTCCTATTGCCGGTTCCTCGAAAGAATCTGTTTCTGAAACCGCCCCTTCGGTTGGCTTCAGCGATTTGTCAGCCTCAACAACAGCAGGTTTTTGAGATCCAGTTTCATCAACATAAACAACTTTACTTGCAGCAGTTGTTTGTTCAGGTTCTTCAAGATTAACAACCGTACCACCGGCAGTTAGAAGGTCCTGATCGATAATAGCTTCAACGCTATCCTCATCAGTCATTTCAAGAGAGATATCCGTTCTGCCTCTTTCTCTAGCGCAGCTGAACAGCACGATGGACAATAAGCCTGTTAAAATGAATGCCAGGTTTCTTTTTTTGTTTGATTTCATCATTTCCCCTTTATTTTTTGTTATTTTTATTACGTTATTTTTAATACCTGAACAAAAATGCCTTCTTTCAGACATTAGTTAAAACACATTTTGTAAAATCTTCACCGCGCTTTTCAAAATTGTCATACATGTCAAATGAAGCACATCCCGGAGCGAGTAAAACTGTTGTTCCTGACGGAACATTAGCAGCTGCTGTTTCCACAGCTTCTTTCATAGATTCTACCACCACCTTATTTTCAACATCTTTAAAAACTTCATTCAACATTAACGCCGCATCGCCTATTAATACGAGTTTATTTACTTTTTCTTTTACTATATTAATTAGCGGGGTGAAATCTCCACCTTTATCATATCCGCCGGCGATAAGTGAAATTGGTTTTTCAACAGATTCAAGTGCTTTTATTACCGCATCAATATTTGTTGCTTTTGAATCATTAACAAATTTTATTCCATCCTTTTCAGCTATAAACTCAAGACGGTGCGGCAGTCCGTGAAATTGTACAAGCGCTTCATTTAAAATATGGTTAGGAATGCGTAAAATCCGTGCTACTGAAATTGCGGCAAGCACATTTGTAATATTGTGAGAGCCTTTAAGATTCAGGTTTGAGAACTGCCCATGTAATTGTTTAACGCCGTTAAACACAGAAATAAGTTCTCCGTTATCGCAGGTCATTTTGTAAGAATTTTCGGGAGTTTGTTTCCATTTCCCTGTTTCATCTAACCAAACAGTTTTTACACCTGTATTTTCAATGAACGGCTTCGTAATCTCTCGATCATGATTCCATATTACCGCCCAGTCGTCGGAATTCATATTCATGAACATTTTTCCTTTAGCAGCAGCATAATTTCCCATGGTGCCATGTCGGTCAAGATGATCCGGCGTTAGATTCAACCATATTGCAATATCCGGATGAAAGTGTTCCATAGTTTCAAGCTGAAACGAACTCAATTCAACGACAAGATATTTTTGTGATGTTGCTTTTTCTACAACTCCACATAAAGCCTGCCCAATATTCCCTGCAACAATAGCCGGTATATTTGCGTAATTAAGAATATGACCTACTAAAGTTGTTGTTGTCGTTTTGCCATTCGTTCCTGTTATCGCAATTATTTTCGCTTTTGTCTGCCGAACAGCAAATTCGACTTCATTAATCACGGGAATATTTTCAGCTTTTGCAATAATAACGGGTTTAGCAGTATCTGGAACTCCCGGACTTGCAATAACCACATCAACATCTTTAACACATTCATCGCTATGAGTTCCGATTTCTACTGACGCGCCAAGGCCGCGTAATTCTTCAGCTTTTCTTTCGATTTCCCTGCATGCTTCTTCCGACATATGTGTA
>JAOZNZ010000395.1 GCA_029933535.1 bacterium
CCCGATGCTTCGACCGGGACGTTTCGCTCAAGAGGGGAAATAACCTGACACCTGATCACTGAACATCGAACACTGAACACCCAAGGATGAAGCGAATACTAAATTCATCCCGATTGATCGGGATGAATTTCCTGACACCTGACACCTGAACACTGATTATTCCCCTCCTGTACCATAATTGAAATTCGCTTACGCAAATTTCAATTAACCGAATACCATTCCAGCTTAGGCGGAATCCGGTCTCACTTCGACCGGCTAAACTTCCATTCTTTCAATAATTTCCCTGTTGGTGTTTCCACACGAATCCAATCGAACAGGGCAAGATTATCTCCTTCACCCGGATTATCACCCGGATCGATTCTAATTTCTTTCAAGTGTTGATCCGCGGGAATTTTTTGAAGTTTTACAGTATATTCATGCCATTGTTTATCGCGTTTCAGAGTGAATGCTTCAAATTTTCCAATAAAGGACTGGTCTTCTTTTGTAATCCAATACACTCTTCCATTTCCTTCAACATCAGCTTTCAATTGGAAATGAATTATAACAGGCCCGGTTGTTTTTGGAACTTGTTTAGTTGTAAAAAAAGGATCAGTGCCTAATATTGTTACTTTTAGATTTCCGTCAGCAGCATCTAATTTGCAATTGTGTGATGCCTGCCAACCGTGCACAGGTTTTGCCTTTATGACTGGTGGCGGAACATAATCAGGATCATATTTCGGATTAGCTGTTGGAACAATAGCGTTAGTATCTTTCAAATGCCGAACGATCAGTTTATCAAGTTTTTTGACAATATCGGGATATTTTTCTGCCAGGTTATTTTTTTCACCAATATCTTTTTTCAAATTATAAAGTTCGAATCTATCGGATTGATCAGGATTATCAGCGTAAAATTTTATTAATTTATAATCCCCTTTTCGCACGCTTGTTGACGCGATATTTTCAGTTGCCGGAACTGAATGAGGGAAATGGCAAAAGATTTCATCGTGTACTTTCTTACTTTTCCCCTTTAAGAAAGGAACCAAATTAATTCCGTCAATTATTTGATCCGACTTAGGTTTCACTCCTGCCATTTCGAGAACAGTAGGATAAAAATCTATGCTGGATATCATTGCATCGCTTGTTGTATCAGGCTTTACAACTCCCGGCCACACGACAATCATGGGCACGCGTGTACCTCCTTCATAGATTGTTGCTTTACCTCCTCGAAGCGGATAATTACTTGTAGGTGTTACACCGTCAACTCTATCATACATATTACCGCCATTATCGGAGAAGAAAATAATGATGGTTTCATTTTCTATTCCGAGTTCTTTAACAGTATTAAGTAATTTACCAACGCAGTCGTCAAGAGTTTCTATCATCGAGCCCATTTCGGGACATTGTTGCGGGTCCTCAGGTTTAATTTTCTTTTTATATTTTTTTATAAGTTCTTCTTTTCCCTGGAAAGGAGCATGAACATCAAAATTCCAAAAGTTCAGAAAAAAAGGCTTGTCTTCTTTCGAATTTTTCTTCATAAAAGATATCGCGCTTTCAACCAGCCGTTCATCAATCTGTTCGCCTTCCGGCCCGTCTTTAAATCCACTTGCTTCTTCCATGTGATAAGGAGAAAAGAAACTTGGTGGGCCCGGATAAGATCCTCCCGGTTCATTTTCATCAAAACCTTGATTCGGCGGTTCGTAAGGTTTCCATCCCAAATGCCATTTACCGTATAAAGCTGTTGCATAACCCGCATCTTTCAGCGCTTCGCCTGTTGTGTAATATTCAAGCTCCAAACGATTTTTTGTTACCGGTTCGAGACGTTTTGATGTTGGAGCAGCTGAGGTTCGTAAGTATGTATTCGTTTGAACCGGACTAAGATGACAGTTGGGAGTAGTCAGACCAATACGACACGGATATTGACCTGTAAGAATGCTTGCACGAGTAGGAGAACAAAGCGGATTTGCAGCATAAGCCGAAGTAAACATCATCCCCATTTTTGCGAGTCGGTCAATATTAGGTGTTTCATAAAATTTGCTTCCGTAGAGGGAAGAATCAACCCAACCCAAATCATCAGCAAGAATGAAGATAATATTTGGTTTTTGTTTTTTGTTAATTTTAGATAAAGCGAACAAAGGTCCCGCGAAAAGGCTTGCAGCTGCGCAGGTGCCCATAGTTTTAATAAAATCTCTTCGGGGATATTTATTATTTTTCATAATGGGAAAGTTTTGTTATATTATACCACCGGTCTTGTGCCGGTGGTTTGCAAATTTGAACTCTAAGCGGAAGAAGGAGTTTTTGTTAAGTTACTAATTATAAGCCACCCGAAAAAGATGGAACAACTCTGATGCCTAAAAATAAGCTAAAACAATTCCCCCTTTGAGGGGGGATCAAAGGGGGATGTTAAGCTTTTGTATGCTATTTATGGCAAAGCGCTAAAAAATTCCTTAGAAACATCCCCCCCCCTTCGTGCCCCCACCAGCATACGCCGGTCTTCGCCTTCAAAGGGGGAATCTTAACGCCGCTTTGCGGCTGGGCAAGCCTGACACCTGAACACCTGACACCCGAAACCTGAATCAAATCCCCCTAACCCCCTTTAAAAAAGGGGGAATAACCTGACACTGAATACCGAATACCATCCCGAGGCGCTTACGCGCTCGGGATTCGCGTTAAAGCGCGACCTGGGCTTACCCTACATTAAGGAATCCGGTTTAAGCGAAACCGGTGGACCAAGGACTTCTGATATAATTATTCCGTACCGTAAATCTTCTCTGTCAATTTTTCTAAATTTTTGCAGGAAAGGTGAAGTTTGTCCTGAAATTTCCGCTGCGGTATGAATATTCGGTTCAAAGCTTTTAATATCTGATGTGAGAGAAGGTATATTTGTTTTAAATTCTTTAATGCTCGTCTTGAATCGAGGTAAATCTTCCTTTGACGCTTCTGCTTTAATAGCAGGCTGACTTTTTGAGGGTGATTCTTGTTTGCGAACTCGTGATGGCAAAGAAGCGCGGGGCTGTGTCAGTTTAGACGATTTATTCCCTATTCCATCATCTGCACCGAAGATTTTCGCAAGAACATCCTCAACGTTTTTCTGAGTTTCGGGTTTAATCAAAGTCTTTCGTTGAGGTTGACGAGATGTTTTTATCTTATTTCTTTGTAGATCAGACGGCGACAGCAGGGATTTAGTTTTTGCTTCATTCCGCTTAGCGAGAGCTTTAAGAATTGGCGGAATGAGAATAAATCCCAAAACGAGAATGACTTTAAGAATAGAAGTTAAAGATTCTTTGTCCATTTTTTAACATTCCATTTTTCCCCCTTGAAGGGGGAATTATTACGTTGAAATCCACCATCTCACTACGCTCGATGGCAGCTACATTTGTATTCGTTTAGTTTTCGCATTTAACATTAGTCGCCGGAATTGGGTAAAGCTGGAACCAGGCATGCGCCGGTCAAGAGCTTGACCTACTTTTTATTATTTAATATTATCGGACTGTCCTGATTGTCCCGGTCCTGCAATACTGTTACGCATTGACGTATCGGAATTAATATTTTTCATTTTGTAATAATCCATTATTCCAAGATTACCTGAGCGAAAAGCTTCCGCCATTGCTTTTGGTACTTCTGCTTCTGCTTCAACAACTTTCGCGCGCATTTCCTGAACTCTTGCTTTCATTTCCTGTTCGGCTGCGACAGCCATTGCGCGTCTTTCTTCAGCTTTTGCCTGAGCAACACGTTTATCAGCTTCCGCCTGATCGGCCTGAAGTCTTGCGCCGATATTTTCACCTACATCGATATCAGCAATATCAATTGAAAGAATTTCAAATGCTGTTCCGGAATCGAGGCCTTTTCCCAGAACTTTTTGGGAAATTGAATCCGGGTTTTCAAGAACTGCTTTGTGAGTTTGCGCGGAACCGATTGTAGTAACAATTCCCTCGCCAACGCGTGCAATAATTGTTTCTTCAGTTGCTCCGCCAACAAGTTGATCAAGATTTGTGCG
>JAOZNZ010000021.1 GCA_029933535.1 bacterium
ACCACAACCCCTTGACATGGGTAGTCCTTTCTGATACAATATCGTGTGTTCGGTGAGGATGACAAAGTTTATTGTAAACTTAAATAAATCCTCACTACATAATTAAAAAAATATCTGCAAAATTATTTCTACAACCGCATCCCCCCGCTCCAAATCATACAGCAACCGCGGCTGGGAAAGCCACCCCCAGGGCCTGTACCAGCCGCCCTCCTCAGGAATAACTAAAAGTTTGTAAGGAAATATGTTTTCATTTATAAAAAAATTTATAGATTTTCTAAGAATTGAAAAAGGACTTGCTGAGAATTCGTGTCTTGCGTACACCAATGATCTGAATCTTTTCATGAATTTTCTTGCTGAAAAAAAAATTAGCTCATGGAGTAAAGTTGAGCCGGATCATATTATAGATTTTCTTCAGGACAGACTTGACAAACATCGCGCTTCAAGCACAATTTCCAGGGAATTAATTTCAATAAAAGTTTTTTTCCGATTTCTTTCAGCTGAAAAAATTATTGAAAATGACGCGTCAAGCCGCGTTGAATCTCCCAAACTCTGGAAATTACTGCCTGATGTTCTAAATGAATTTGACGTTGAAAAACTTCTTAATGCGCCTGATGGTGATTCGCTTGTGGGATTGCGTGATAAAGCGATGCTTGAACTTCTTTATGCCACAGGATTAAGGGCAAGTGAACTTGTTTCTTTGAAAATCAGAAATCTTGATAACGAAACCGGTTTTGTACGCTGTTTTGGTAAAGGAGGCAAGGAAAGGCTTGTACCTGTTGGTTCTATTGCTATAAAAGCAATTAAGAAATATCTTGAGACGCGTAATGAAACTACCGGTAACGACTATCTTTTTATTACCAATAGAAAAACAAAAATGACGCGTATTAATTTTTATGAAAGAGTTCAGCTATATGCAAAAAAAGCCTGCATTAAAAAAAATATTTATCCGCATTTGCTTCGGCATTCATTCGCAACACACCTTCTAAGTCATGGCGCGGATTTAAGAGTTGTTCAGGAAATGTTAGGTCATTCGGATATAAGCACAACACAAATTTATACACATGTTGATCATCAAAGGTTAAAAAATATTCATAAACAATTCCATCCGAGGGCGTGATCCGAAGTCCGTAATCCGTAATCCGCCACCTTCCTACTTTCGCACCTTCGCACCTTCGCACCTTCGCACCTTCGCACCTTCGCACCTTCGCACCTTCCCCCCTTCCCCCTTTCCCCCCTTCTCTCTTGTTATTAGTTTTAAGTTTTGTTACAATACATAAGTAATTAGAAAAATGTTCCATTAACCATCACTGGAGATTATTATGAAAGATATCATCACAAAAACAATTTCACTTGGACTGGGTATTGGCGTTGCAGGCAAAAAACAGATTGAAAAAATTGCGTCTGATGTTCAGAAAAAAGCGGGCACGAGTAAAAAAGACAGTCAGAAATTTGTCAAAGATATGATAAAAAAAGGCGAAAAAATCCGCACTGATTTTGATAAAGAAATCACTAAATTAGTTAAAGATGCTGCTAAATCAATGGACGCGATAACTCCTGTTTCCAAAAAAGAATTTGAAGAACTTAAGAAAAAAGTAAACAGTAAAAGCCCTAAGAAAAAAGCAGCGAAAAAGACAGTAAAAAAAGCGACAAAAAAAGCGACAAAAAAAGCCGTAAAAAAAACTAAGAAAAAAACCGCTAAAAAATAAATGAAAACTCCTTTCGATTCTATAGGTCGTACGTATAGGCATATTAACCGTTATCGTCAGCTTATAGCCATATTAGTTAAGTATGGTTTTAATGACATAGTTGATACATTAAATCTTTCTCATTACATTGAAATGGGCAAGAGTGTCATTTCACGCAAACCTCCTCAGGAAATAAAATCGATTCCGCGGGCAAAAAGGATTCGCCTTGTTGTCGAAGAATTAGGAACAACGTTTATAAAGTTCGCACAGATATTAAGTACTCGTCCGGACTTAATTTCTCAGGAATTAATTGAAGAGTTTGTAAAGCTGCAAGATCATGTTCCGCCATTCCCGTCTGAAGAAGCATATAAAATCATTGAATATGAACTTGATGGAAAAATTGATGAACTTTTTAAAGAAATTTCAACGGAACCAATTGCCAGCGCGTCAATAGCACAGGTTTACCTTGCCGTTCTTCCGGATGGAGAGGAAGTAGCTGTCAAAGTCAAACGGCCTGACATTGAAAGAATAGCTGAGGTAGACATTGAGATAATGACAAATCTTGCCAAGATAGGTGAGAATCATCTTCAGGGATTAGAAATTATTCAGCCGGCAGCTATTATAGAAGAATTTTCCCGGCAGCTTGCGGATGAGATGAACCTTCATTTGGAAGCTCACAATATTGAAAGATTTGCTGAAAATTTGGAAGGTGTTGAAAATGTTCACGCAATGAGTGTTCATCGTTCTCATTCTTCCCGTGCAGTTCTAACGACTGAATTTATTCGCGGCACGAAAATAAACGAATTGGAAAAGCTTGAAGAAGAAGGAATTGACAAACATGAAATCGCTGTTGCGGGAACAAATTCAGTTCTCAAACAAATTTTTCAAGACGGATTTTTTCATGGAGACCCTCATCCCGGAAATCTTTTTATTACGGAAAATAAAGAATTGTGCTTTATTGATTTCGGAATGATGGGCAATCTGGATAAGCGCAACCAGGAAGCTCTTGCAGAGGTACTTGTAAATATCATTCAAAAGAATGAGGATCAGATTACAAAATCTGTTTTAAATGTTGCTACTAATCCTGACGAAATAAAAGACCTGACCAGGTTAAAACGGGAAGTTCTTCGCTTTGTTAATACTTATGCTTATATGCCGCTTGATCAGTTAAATGCGGGAGAAATATTACAGGACCTTCTTAATCTATTCATTAACAATGGAATAAAACTTCCACCGGAATATTATCTCCTTATTAAAGCAATCGCTACTATTGAAGGTATTGCAAGAGATCTTGAACCGGATTTTATTTTCATGGATTATGTTAAACCTTATGTTGAACGTTTGATTAAACAGCGTTATGATCCTCGAAGAATAGCAATGGATATGGGGAAAACAACTGTGGAATTCTATCAGCTGTTTCGTGATTTGCCATCAGAAATTCGCGAAGTATTGAAATTTATTAAACAAGGAGAAATAAAAATTGACCTCGAAACAAAATCTCTCCTCCCTGTAATGAAAACATGGGACCGTGATGCCAACAGACTTGCTTTTGCAATCGTAAATGCTTCGGTGCTGTTAAGTTCGGCATTGATTCTTATGGCGCATGTACCTCCTCAATGGAACAATGTCTCTGTTCCCGGAATTATAGGCATAAGTGTTTCTGCTTTAATGGCTTTTCGTCTGCTGTTAGCGATTTTCATGTCGAATCATTTATAATAAAATTTCCGCTTCGCGCAAATTTATTGCTTAATGTATGATTATTATTTTTTGATGAGCAATAAAATGAAAATGACAGCAAACAATAACAAAAACTCAACAATAAATTAACAATCAAGCACTCTAAAATAAATTTGATTTTCTTAAGAGCAAATTTCCTCCGAGTGCCTGATAAAATCCCCCTAGCCCACTCCCGAGGGAATACTCGGGATGTTCCACTTTACTAAAGGGGGAATACAAAAATCGGCACGACAATGGACTGCATCTTTTGTAAAATTATAAATGAAGAGATTCCCTGCTATAAATTAGCTGAAAATGATCACGCTATCGCTTTTCTCGACATTATGCCTATAACTAAAGGACATTTTCTCGTTATCCCAAAAAAACATTTTGAGTTTGCTGAAGACGCTCCGGAAGAATTAATGGTGAATTTAATGGTTTTAGCAACTCAACTTGCCGCAGCGGCAAAAAAAGCGCTAAAATGCGATGGAATAAATTTTATAATCAATTCAGGTAAACGTGCCGGACAGATTGTTCCTCATGTTCATTTACACGTTGTTCCGCGCTATAACGATGATGGGATTAGCTGGCCGTGGCCTCAAGGTGAACTTGATAATGAAACAGCTTCCGTCCTTATCAATTCAATCGAAAACGCGTTATAAAATTATCAAGTGAAAAAAACATTCTTAACAGTTCTATTTCTTACTGCAAATTTCTTTTACACCGCATTTTCTTTTGCGGGAGTAACTCCGGAATGCCCACCGCTGGCTATTTTCTCCGATATTGCCGATTCGGGCATTAAAACCTACGTTGTTCAAATTCCTCGCTCGCCAGTTGTTTCCGTTAAAATATATTTTCGTGGAGGGGCGTTTGGAGAGGATGAGAAGCGTGGATCCGGGCTTGCGCATGCTGTTCAAACTATTTTATATGAGAATATCCGCAAGGGCTTTAAAAATTCAGAAGGATCATTTACCAGGTTAAATTCGGATACATATTACGACTCGATATATTTTTCAGCGAATTCTGTTAAAGAAAATCTGCCATCAATTATAAAAAAATCAGGTGAAAAGATTTGTAACGCAAAATTTTCTGAAAAGCAGTGGAAAAAAACCCGTGATAAATTAACAAATCAAATTCTATTTGAAAAGGATAATCCTTGGAAACAACTTGATACTTTACTCAGGAGAACTGCTTTTATGTGGGATGCGGTAAAATTTTCTATAAATGGAAATGTATCTTTGTTAAATGATTTGTTGCGTGATGATTTGATTTCATATTATAAAAAATATTTCGTTGCTGACAATCTTATCGTTATTGTTGCAGGAGATGTTAATCCGGAAAATGTATCCTCAATGGTTAAAAAAGCTTTTGCTGACCTCCCTAAAACGACAGGATTTTTACCTGAAAAATTCGAAAGCCCGATACAAACGGCTCCACGCTGGTTTGAACAGCATGGGAATGTTACTCAGAGTTATGTTTCAGTAGGTTTCTCAACAGCGAACGCCGGTCATCCTGATACTGCATTATTACATTTGCTTTCTGATATTCTAAAGAAAGAAGAACTAGAGAAATTATTAAGTGAGGGGACTGAAAATTTCAGCAATTTAAAAATTTCTTTGCTAAATCTTCCGGGCAGTCCTAAAGAATTTGTTATTTCTTTTTCATGTGATGAAAATTCCGCCGCTATCGCGGCAAATTCGGTTAAAAAATATATCTTTAATCTATCAAACCACGCTTGGAATAAAAAAAATATCGAAAGTGAACGACTGAAACTTTTTACTGATTATCTTGCATCTATGAATTCCCCGAAATTCATTTCAGAATTTGTTGGCAAATCAGCGTTGCGGCTTGGTAATCCTCATTATCCGGAAATTAACGCTAAAAACATCCTTGAAATCACTCCGCAAAAACTTTCCGCCGTATGCAAAAAATATTTTGTTCCGCAACGCCTTTCTATTGCTATTCTTTCACCTGAACGAAGTTCTGATGAAATTTTAGGTCTGCAGAAAGCGCAGCTGCTTCGTGGTGAGCGTGCTCTCCTTGGTGAAACGCATATTCCGATTCAGCGGATAGAATTAAAAAATGGAGTAAAAATTTTATTAAGACGAATTCCCGATTCGCCGGTTGTAAACTTTTTATTTAGCGGCATAGGAGGACTTTGGTGTGAAGATGAAACCAACAACGGAGTTTTTTCTATTATTGCCGAGATTATGCGCTCGTTGAAATATACTAAAACTAAAAAGCTCTTTTTCAAGAAAAAAGAAAAGGAAAATGAATATAATATTTATCCCAAAGCAAATTCACATAATCAGACTTTCACTTTATCCTCGACTGTAATCCCGCAATTGGCTTTAGAGACTGCAGAAAATCTATGCCGTGTGTGGTCGACTCCGGAATTGAATGAAAAAAACATATCGTCTGCCATAAATGAGCTTCTTAAAAAGATTGATACACAAATAACAAATATTCCCCAACTTGCAGACGCGGTTTTCCGAGCATCTTTTTTCACAAAGCAGCCTTATCGTTTAAATTTCTATGGGAATCAACTTTCATTACCCATTATTTCTCAGCAAACGGTGTCTGATTTTTACAATGACTTTATAATTCCGCAAAACACAACAATTCTCATTTCGGGAAATTTTGATGAGTACGAGATTAAAAACGCAATTGAAAACTCGTTGAAAAATTTTAGAGAAAAAGATAAAAGTGTATATTTTACAAGCAATTATTCAAAATATAAATTTAATTCTAATGCTCCTGTTTTTGTTGTTAATTTACCGTCTGAAAATAAAATCACAAATCAGTTTACACGTGTTTTTTCTTCGCCTAATTCTGATGCTGTTGTTGTTTGCGGAATTCCTGTTCCGGGATTTAATTCTACTAATTTCCCACGGTATATTACAAAAGTTGTTCGCGCGGCGATGCTGAATCAAATTGATAATCTTAACACAGAGTGGACAGATTTTCAAAAAAACAAAATTTTAAATTCTTTTGATGTAGTTGACTATCAAGGATGGAATACAGGCTGGGTTTATGCCTATTTCGTTTTGCCTGACGAATACGCGTCAGAAGGTTTATCAAAATTAAGAACTCTTCTTTTTGCCACGCTTACAGGATTAGCAGATGGAAAATTTCTTGAAAGAGCGAACGCGCGAGCGGTTTTTGAAAATGAATTTTCCGGCAGCGAAAATATTCTTAATAATATTATAATCTCAGAATTATTTGCTTTGCCGAAGGAATATGGTTCATCATTAAAACATGAAATTTATAACTACTCTCAAGATTCTTTCAGACAACTCTTCAATCAATATGGAAAATACCCCGTCTCAGCGATTATCGCACCGGGAAAATAAAACTGTTGGATCTGTTGGTGAAGAAAAAATCATCTCGATAGCTGACAGTTTTTTTTTCAAAACTATAGCAGACAAACCAAATGTTATTAAAGGTATTGGCGACGACGCGGCTGTATTGACACCTTTTTCAGATGAATCTTATCAACTTGTTACAATTGATACTGTTGTTGAAGGAACTCATTTTACCTTCGACACTTTACCGGAAAAAATAGGCTGGAAAGCGATGGCGGTTAATATCAGCGATATTGCTGCAATGGGTGGGATTCCTGAACATGCGGTAATTTCTGCTGCTATCCCAAAAAACTTAACGATAAATTTTTTGGAAAAATTAATATCAGGAATTAATTCCGCGGCAGAAAAATTTAATGTTGCCGTTGTTGGAGGAGATACCGTTGGCTCTGACATTTTATCAATTACAATTACTCTGTTAGGTAAAGTTGAAAAACAATATCTATGCACCAGAGACGGATCTAAACAGGGAAATATAGTTGCAGTCACCGGATTTCTTGGCGGTTCTTTTAAGACAGATAAGCATTTGAATTTCATGCCGAGAATTGAAGAAGCACGATGGCTCGTTAAAAACGCTAAACCATGCGCGATGATGGATTTGAGTGACGGACTTGCAATGGATTCATCACGTATTGCGAAAGCAAGTAATGTATCCATGCAATTTTTTTCTGATAAGCTGCCTGTTACGGATGGATTTTCAATTGATAACGCGTTAAATGATGGCGAAGATTTTGAACTTTTGTGTGTATTTCCCGATAAAATTTTAACAAGTGAAATTCAAAATAAGTTTGAAGATAAATTCAATCTGAAACTTTCTGTTATCGGGAAAACCGCATCTCCACCGGCGAAAATATATCTTGATGGAAATGAATTGAAAACAAGAAGTTTTAACCATTTTGTATGAAAAACCACGGATAAAAAGCAAAAAACTTTAACCACGAATGGACACTAATAAACACTAATGAATAAATTAAAATGTTATAAACTATGAATACCATGGAAAAATAAGAGGTTTTCGGTCAGACACTATATAATTAAATTCGTGTCCATTCGTGTTCATGAACGTGAGTACAGCGTTACTTCGTTAGCGTGGTAAAAAAAATTACATTATGTCCATTAGTGGAAAAAAAAATTAATTATGCAAAAAGAAATTATTACTAATTCGCCTGAGGAAACTAAATTAATCGCTCAGAAATTTGCCTGCGAATTGAAATCGGGGGATATTCTTGCTTTAACAGGAAATCTTGGTTCCGGCAAGACTTGTTTTGCGAAAGGGATTATTGAAGAGCTTACCGGTATAAGAGAAAATTTTCAGGGAAGTCCGACATTTGCTCTTATTCAGGAATATCAATCATCATCGTCCGGAATACGGGTTAATCATTTTGATTTTTACAGGGTTAAAAATGCGATGGAACTGCTTCAAATCGGATGGCAGGAATATATATTTGACAGTAATAGTGTTTGTGTCATTGAATGGGCGGATCTATTTCCTGAAATATTGCCACCGGAAACCCGGTGGATAAAATTTTCTTTTACAGATGATGACAAGAGGAAGATTGTATTTCGTAACCCGTAATCCGTATTTGAAATTACTGCCCTCGGAATATTGGGAATCCGGCGTACGCCCGGACACAGATTACACGGAAATTTTAATATCTTATGAAAGTTTTTATAATTTTTTCCGCATCGAGCGGAAAAAATCATTTGCAACAAATGATTTTTTGAGTACAAAAAACCAACATTGTTGCACTCCAAAGAGGAAATGCTCTTCTTTCGAGTCCGAAAATGTAAAATCTATCCGCTTCTTACACACTCAATTTTACGAAGAGCCGAAATAATGAATAAATTTATAATGAAAAAACCGAGAAAATAAATTGAGTTTGAAAAACTCAATTTCCTCCGAGCGTCACTTAACAAAAAAACAGGAAAGCGCCACCTGACACCTGACACCTGACACCTGACACCTGACACCTCATTGTAGTCCTATGAAACAACCTTTATTTAATGAAAAAACTTTAGTTGAGGAGTTCCTCAATAAAAACTTGCCTCCGGAAAGCGAAAAACCGGAAGTTCTTCATAAAGCTATGCGATATGCCGTTTTAAGCGGAGGGAAAAAACTGCGGACATTACTTGCCGTTTCCGCCTGCAAAGCGGTGGGCGGAACGCTTGACAATGCATTACAAGCCGGTTGCGCGGTAGAATTAATTCATTCATATTCACTTATTCACGATGACTTGCCATGTATGGATGATGATGACCTTCGGCGAGGCAAACCAACTTGCCATAAAAAATTCGGAGAAACAATTGCTTTGCTTGCCGGAGACGCGCTTTTGACTCTTGCTTTTGAGTGGGCCGCCCGGGCGGGAATCTCGAATCCAAATCGGAGTTCTGAAATAATAATCGAACTCGCTAAAGCGGCTGGGCATGCAGGAATGGTTGGGGGTCAGGTAGTTGACATTGAGACGACCGGTATTTCTCCATCAGTGGATATTTTGCAATTTATTCATCATCACAAGACCGCTGATTTAATTCTTGCTGCTGTAGTTATAGGTGGAATTGCCGGCAATGGTGATAAAGATCAGATAGAAAATTTAAGAAAGTTCGGCATAAATCTTGGGATGGCCTTTCAATACATTGATGATATACTTGACTGCAGTGAATCATCAGCTACAATCGGTAAAACAGCCGGAAAAGACAAAGCTGCCGGAAAAATAACCGCCATTTCGGTTTTTGGGATTGAAAAAGCAAAAGAAATAGCTGAAAAATATAAGAAACAGTCGATGAATACTTTGATTAACGCCGGATGGAGTAAGAATGAGCTTTCAGAAATTGCGGAATTTGTAACGGGAAGATCATTTTGAATTTACAATTTTTATCATTTCTGATATAATATATATGAAAATAAATTTGAAATATACTATATGATAATAAATCCTAATATAACCGACATAATAATGTGGAGAAAAAAATGAAAAAAATCTTACTACTTACCTTCTTAGCTTTAGCTCTCGTAGGCTGTAAATCTGCTAAAAAACAAGACGATTCAATCGTTATGGATGGTCAACCATTTAATCTTGAAGAAATTGATAATAGCGTTCTCGGTGGTGATGTTGATGGTGGCATTGATGGCGATCAATCTTTCCCGGGAGATCTTAAAGCTGCAGGCGGCACAGGAATGAGATTTGTTGAGCCGGGCTCCGGATCACTTCCACCTGAAATAGATCGTGAAGCGCAACTGGTACTTCAAGACATTCATTTCACATATAACAGTTCAGCTATTATGCCTGAAGACGCGGAAGTTTTGCAACAGATTGCCGGTTTTCTCAATAGCTATCCTCAAGTAGTTCTGCAGATTGAAGGTCATTGCGATGAACGTGGAACCGAAGAATATAATATGGCGCTTGGTTCAAGACGTGCCGGTTCTGCAAGACAGTTTCTTGTTGATTTAAGCATTGATCCTAACAGGCTTTACACTATCAGTTACGGAGAAGAAGGGCCGATTGACATTGGTAATAACGAACAAGCCTGGGCGCTTAACAGACGTGACCATTTTCTTGTTGGCGTTGCCGGTGAATAATAAATTATTTTGTGAAATAAGATGTTAAAGTATGTCATATTATTTTTAATCTGTATCATAACTTTCGGCTGTGCAACAACCGAAGAAATTGATCCTGCGGATGTTAAAATCGCTCAGTTACGCAGTTCAGCCAGAACCCTTGAAGACCGGATTGCTGTTATAAATCAAACGCAGGACGACCTTCAAATTCAATTAGAGAAGATGAAGCAGGAAAACATGGAGATGCAGACTGTTCTTCAGGAAAACTGGTCAAAGCTCCGCGGAACTCTTGGCTCGCTGAAAGACAGTCAGAGACGTGAGATTGACAAGACTGTTAAAAGTATTATGACATCAAGCATTAACGATCAAAAAGAGCTTAATGCCAAACTTTCAAAGGTTGTAAAAGCAATACAAGCTCAAAATTCCGGTTTACAGCAAAAAGTTATGGAAGATTTGTCGATAAGCAGTCAGGAAGTAAAATCTATGCGAGTTCAATTAAACGCCTCTATGGATAAAATTGAACGCATTGAAAAACAGATTAAGATTCTTAATTCTGCTTATCCATCATCTTCAAGTTCGGGTTCTAAAAAATCTACCGGAACAACTAAAAAAAGTTCAGGTTCGAGAAAGCCGAAAAAAGAAATTAAACGAACTAATAAACCAACCAATTCTAAAATTGATTATAGTCAGGGATACGAACATATTGTTGCTCCGGGTGAAACGCTATGGAAGATTGGCCGTGATTACAAAGTTAGTGTTCAGGACATTCTTAACACGAACCCGAACATCAATGATGAGACTTTATTAAGTCCGGGACAGAAACTTTTTATACCGTATCGTACGGAATGAAAAGATTTTGGATTTTGATTTTTTTTGCGTGCTTAGCGAGCTTAGCATGATGTGATATAACTGGTGTCAGACACTAAAAGTACCCCGATGAATCATCGGGGCATTTTTTTGAAAAGAAGAACATAAACTATAACAATTAATATCAGGTAAATGATTGTTTTAATAATTATTCTTGCCGTCAGTTCAATTGGATGGCTGTATATTTCATGCAGGTCGTTAAATAGAATTGCGGCGATGTCTGACAAGCTGATAAATTTAATATTATTTGGCGGAATATTTTTATTTCTCACGCCGTTTCTTTTTGTGTTTTGGCTATTAAAATTAAGTCCTTTATCTTCCGATTTATTTTTTTTAAATTTTCGTGAAATATTAAATCAAAATTTCTTTACTTCTATTTTGGTTTTAATAGGATTTATTGCTTTTTCAGCTGAAATTATCAGAAGAAAAATTGTGAAAAAACTCAAATCAATTGGAATCAACAAAAAAGTTCAATTGGAATCAACAAAATATATCGACTGCGTCCGGTTTTTTCCCACCACTTCTTTATGGAAACACATTTATAAAATCGCTTCGTTGATTCCGGGTAATAAAATTAATAAACTTTATCTCCACAACTACAAAATTGTAATTCCCGAGAATTTTAAAAATATAAATCATATTCGTATTGTTCATCTGACAGACATACATTATGTAAGAAAAGTTTCCAGTAAATATTATGAAAAAATTGTTTCAGCTGTAAATGAATGTAATCCGGATTTAATTTTATTTACAGGGGATTTTTTTCAAAATCCTGAAACAGTTATAGATTTAAAACCAATCTTCTCAAAACTTAAAGCTAAATACGGAATTTATTTCGTTTGCGGAAATCACGACATTTGGCATGATGGAAAACCAACTGTTGAAATGCTGCAGGAAATCGGTTTTGTTCACCTTGCAGGTAAAGTAAAAGCTGTTGAAATAAATGGGAATGAAATTTATCTTGCCGGTACGGAACGGCCGTGGATTAAAGATAATATTGTTAAAAATCTTGCCGGAATACCTGACAATTCATTTGTTATTCTACTTTCTCACACACCGGACAATATCCGTAAATATCCTTTGAGAAACATAAAATTAGTTTTGAGCGGACATACTCATGGCGGTCAAAACGCCTTGCCCGGACTTGGTCCGTTAATTATTCCTTCAAAATATGGAAGCGCTCACGAGTCAGGATTTGTAGAATTCAATAATTCGCTTTTATATATCAGCAGGGGAGTCGCGTTACACAGTCCGTTAAGGACAATGTGTCCGTTAGAATTGGCAGTTATTGATGTTGAAGTTTAAGAATTGCCGTGCCGGTTTCTGGATTCCCCCTTTTGTAAAGTGGAACATCCCGAGTATTCCCTCGGGAGTGGGTTAGGGGGATTTTATCAGGCACGGCCGAGAAAATTCATCCCGTTGTGATGAATTTAAAATTTAATTATTTTTGTGTTGTTATGAGCTTGAAAAAGTATCAGTGGATTGATTAAAAACACTTGATTTTTTATCAGTATATAGATGAGTTTCAATATATAAATAATGCCGGTCAATTTCTAAAAATTCTTTATGATCAGCAAAAAGGTATTAGATTTATTGTTTCCGGATCATCATCACTTGAAATAACAAAGAACTCTGAATTTTTAACCGGCAGAAAGATTTCGCTTTTGTTAAGAAGGATTTCATTTTATGAATTTCTTAATTTCAAGAATAAAAAACTTTTAAGTCAGTTAATGAACACCAAACTATCAGATTGGAAAATATCGTATTATAAATAATACCGGTATTAAGTAAAATAAAGCTCCAACAATAACATTTACATAATAAATTCCATAAGGAACTTTATCCAAAAAAATTGATAAATTATCCAACAAACCAATAAGCCAAAAAAACAAAAACAAAGTAATAGTAAAGCTTAATATTCTGTATTTTTCTTGTAGTAAAAAATGCAAAAGTCGATACCATAAAACAGGAGGAAAAAGAATATAAATAAAATCAAAGAAAGAAAATTTAATATTGTGTCCATATTGAATCTGATGTGAAAACAGTGTCTCCTAATTTGATTTCTTTGTAATCAAATTATTGGAATATTATCTACTTTCTCGAAAACGCAATCGATTTCTTCGTAAATATAATAACAGGACTTACCGGTGTTGTCAACCTGTTTGACTTTACGTCCGAATGAATCGTAAATATAGGTCGCCGGGGACGGCGACCCTCCAGCTTGGCAACTTATCTTCTGTTTTTCATTCAAGTCGTATTCTATATCAAACAGTTCGCCGGTCAGGTTATATTGACAAAATAAGATGAATATGATATAATGTTCATGTTTTATATTAATAGTTAATAGTTAATAGTTAATTGGGAAATAACGGATAACGAATAACATCCCCCTTTAATCCCCCTTCAAAGGGGGAATTTATAATGGATAACGAATAACGAAATAAATACTAAATTCATCCCGAGGCGCTCGCGCGCTCGGGGAGAATTTTCTGACACCTGACACCTAAGCCATGCCTGCAAATAAAAAAGAAATTAAAAAGGTTCGCGTGCCGAAACAAATTCGATCGAAAGAAAAAGTTGATCGAATTATTTCATCTGCGCGAGTTCTTTTTTCAAAAAACGGTTACGCGAAAACAACTATGTCGAAGATTGCTGATGGAGCTGATGTTTCCACCGGCACGGCATATTCATATTTTGCTGATAAAAATGATATATTGAAAAAAATATTTGAAGAACATGTTGAAAGTATTTTTCGGCCGACGGAAAAACTTATTGATTCATTAAACAGTAAATCCACGCTTCGCAAAACACTTGAAAAACTTATTGATAACGCGCTTCGATCGAACGAAGAAGTGGAAATGCACAGAGTATTTCTTGAACAGATTTTGAAGGATATTCATTTTAAAAGTATAGTTGATGGTTATTGTATGCGTGGACTTGAGATTTGTAAAAAACTTGTTTTACAATTCGGTGGTAAAAAAGCAAAAAAAGATTTGGAAGCAAGCGCTCAGGTTATAGTCGGACTTTTAGATTTTTGCACGCATGTCAATATTTTTTACCCATCAAGAATAAGCCGTGAAAAAGCCTGTGATGTAGGTATAGAAATGATAATAGCGTATTTTAAATAAATTTTTTTAAATTAACCTAATTGACCTAATTTCTAATTGTTCTAAAAAATGACCAATGACAAAAAAATAACAAAAGAAGAACATATTCATTGGGATTTAGACATTAGACATTGGGATTTTTTTAGGTAAATTAGAGTAATTAGAAATTAGGTCAATTTAATTTGACGTTTAACGTTGAATATGAGTACAGCGTTACTTTGTTAGGACGTTAGATATCTTAAGGAAACAGGGATTACATGAAGCATGAATTAAATAACACACCCCGCCCTAAAGGGCACCCCTCTCAAGAGGGGATTAACATCGAACATTGAACATCGAACATCGAACATCGAATACCGAATACCGAATACCGAATACCGAATACCGAATACCGAATA
>JAOZNZ010001043.1 GCA_029933535.1 bacterium
TCATAGCGGAAACAGTCATCATCCCAAAACCGGGTATCTCCTGACTATCCAATTGACATTTTCGTTACTTTATGATAGACTATTACCAATTAGTCGCGACTTTCTGGTAATAGACTTATAGGAGTAAATAATGAAAAATAATAAAAAAATGATAAATAGAGAATATTATGAAAATATTTGGGCGGATTTTAATTTAGAAAAAAAATTGATACTTATTGCAGGTCCAAGACAAACCGGCAAGACAACATTAGTTAAAAGTATAGCATCAAAAGTTGGCAGCTCGTATTATTTCAATTATGACATTCCTAAAAACAAAGCAATACTTGCACAAAATCCTACATTTTTTGAAGAAACAGATAGAAGCAAAGAAGAAAATCCAATAGTTATTTTTGATGAGATTCATAAGTATAAAGAGTGGAAAAATTACCTGAAAGGTATTTATGACGGATATTCCGATTCATTTAGTTTTATCGCTACAGGCAGCGGAAGATTAGAACTTTTTCAACATGGCGGAGAATCAATTGCGGGACGATATAGATTATTTCATCTTTTTCCGTTTACCATTGGAGAGTTATTTTCTAAAGAACCGATACAGAAATCTGCTGCTGATCTTATTGAAATTCCCGAAACCCGAAGCAGAGAATTATGGGAATCATTGTTCAATTACAGCGGATTTCCCGAACCGTTTGTTAAATCATCAGCAATTTCTTACAGACGATGGTCAAATGTTTATCACAAGCAAATAATTCGTGAAGACATAAGAGACACTTTTTCCGTAAAAAATATAGATGCGATGGAAACATTGTACGCATTGCTGCCAACAAAAGCAGGAAGTCTTTTATCGGCATCTAATTTATCAGGTTTGATAAAAGTTTCACATAAAACGGTTTCTGAGTGGATAAAGGTATTCGAAAAATTCTTTCTTATATTTATTGTCAGACCGTACAGCAAATTAATAAGTCGAAGTATATTAAAACAACCTAAAATATACTTTTACGATTATTGCCTGTTAGAT
>JAOZNZ010000396.1 GCA_029933535.1 bacterium
TTTTTAGTAAATGGAGTGATCATCGTTTGTTCACATATTTTGAAGTTTTCGCTTCGACTACCGGAACAAATGATTCTGATTATATTAGAATTGGGCAAGTGACTTTTGGTAAATACGGCGAAACAAATACTTATTATAATAATAAAAATTGTTTGGCTAGATTGTATGATCCTACAGATAATATTCTTGCTGAAAATGTGACATCTGTAAAACTTGTTGAGAAAAACTGCGCCTATGAAATCGCTACGGGATCCGGCGTTAAACAAGCTCCCGGTACTCCATTAGGCAGTTATTCCATGATTTTAGCTCCCGCAGTTGGCGAAATAGATATTATCGGTGTACCGGAACCGGTTGCTATTTATTACTTATTATTTATAATTTATAATTTATTAATTAGGAAATTTATCCCGGTTGTTTAATCGGGATAAATTTAGAACCGATAGATAATTTTATGACTGAAATTTGTTAGGAAAAAATTTGCGTTTATCTGAAAAAGTTCCTTGCTTCGACCCGAAGCAAGTTGTTTATCCAAAATTGATTTACCAACTTTTTGCAATAGAAAAATGATTAAAATGTTCTGTTCTAAAATGTTTCTCGTGGCTTTCGTATTGCCACTCGCTGTAACTATGCAGGCGGAAATAATTAATGTGCATGAATGCGCAGCCGATGGCAATGGCATAAATACTAATAGCGGGGGGAGCTCTGAAATTATGTTTTATGAAATTAACAATAGCAATAGGACAATCGCGTTTGCAGTTGGAGAACTTTCCAGATACCTCAAGGCAGCAACAGGTCGGGATTATCATATTGCCTACAGGAAGGCCGGCGGGAGTGAAACACCTCTGGTTCGTTTGAAGTTAGATACGTCTTTACATCACGATGGATACCATATTTACAGGAGTGGAGAATCCATCTGTATTTCCGGAGGCAGCCCTCGAGGCTGCCTGTACGGAGCTTACATGTTTCTTTATGAACTTGGATTTCGATGGCCTTTACCCGGTAAAGAATTCGAGGTAATACCTAAGCTTGATGACATTTCATTGTCCGGTCCGGAGATAAAATCTGAACCGGCAATCAATGGTCGCGGGATATGTTATGCCCCGGAAAACTATAATCTTGAGGATATGGTAAAGATGGTCGATTACTTTGCCAAAAACCGGTATAATTATATTTTTATTCATCAATATGGCGGGATTCCTGATGAAATGGTTGAAGAGTTTAAGGAGGCTCTAATTGTCCGCGATATGGGGTTTGAATTAGGAGGACACCTTCTTCCGGGATATCTTCCTCGCGACCTTTTTAATAAACATCCGGAATACTTCCGAATGGAAAACGGCAAGCGGACACCAATGTTTAATATGTGCCCTTCCAGTTCTGAAGCTCTCGATATAATGGCCAAAAACTCAATGAAAGATTGGGAAAATTTGCGGGATTTACCGCGTTTGGAAATGCTTCACTTCTGGCCGGATGACCTTTTTGAGGACAGATGGTGTTCCTGTGAAAAGTGCTCAGGTCTATCGGCCTCGGACCAAATCCTCAAAATCACAAATGAAATGGCAAAGCGGCTTCCGTTGGGACAGACAAAATTGGCCAATCTTGCGTATCACGCGACGATCTACCCGGCACAAAAAATTAAGCCGCGCAAAGATGTCCAACTTTTCTTCTGCCCTAGGGAACGTTGTTATAGGCATGTTTTGGGTGAATGTAAGACCAATGAGAAGTATCTTAAGTGGCTTAAAAACCAAATTGAAGCTATGCCAAATAACCCGGAAGTCTTGGAGTATTACCTTGACTGGGTTTTGTTTCGCGATATTCCGGTTCCACTGCATCCTATCATTGGCAAGGATGTGGAAGTCTACCGGCAAGCGGGCATTGACAGAATCTGTTCACTGGCATTTCAGGACTACAGTGCGTGGGCTTACGGTCCCAATTATTATGTTTTCGGCAAAGCGTTATGGCGGGGCGAAGGCGACCCGGAGGATATTGATGAATACTGCAACGCTATGTTCGGTCCGGCAGCGGGTGATTTGATGAAGAAATATTACGACCTGCTTTTTGAGTTAAGTGCAACTGCGCTACAGGTGTGCGGATACGAAGGATTTGAAGATATGGATATTCCTCCATTACAACCGTGGGCAAAAACACATGCGAAGCAGTTAGCGCCCTTTGTAACAAATGAGCATCTTGAACATATCGAAAGTATTATCAAGGCAGCTCTGGCCTCTGTTGAAGGGCAAGAGCCTTATAAGACCAGAATCGATCATCAGTATATATTGTGGCAGGTTGCAAAGCTTGATTGTGAAGGTATCTATTTAAACTTGCTTGCTAATTACAAGATGGATGCTGTACTCAATTGTAAAACCAATGAGTCCGAGCGTTTGTATATGAAAGGAATTCTTAATCAGGCAATCCGGAAAATTACAAGCGTTTCTGAGATTATAAAAACAGCTCCCGGGGAGCTGCGTGGACCATATTTTGCCGATGATAGTGGCGCTCTTAATTTTTCTCGGAAAGATGTTTATGTTCGAAGTCCCCGGGCTTGGCTCAAAAAACTTTCGGAACAGGATGCAAAAAGCAAAAAATAATGACTTCTAAAGAAAGATTAATTACTGTTCTAAAAGGTGAAATTCCCGATTGCGTGCCTGTTGCGCCGGACGTTTCAAATATGATTCCCGCACGATTAACCGGTAAGCCATTTTGGGATTTATATCTTTACAACGACCCGCCTATTTGGGAAGCATATATTGATTGTGCAAAGAAATTAAATATAGATTCTCTAATGGACGGTTATTTTCCTTTAACTTTTCCGGATGAGATAAGCGAAGAAGAAAAAGAATTTGAAAAATTTATAGTTTTCAGGAATGAAGAGAGAATCGTTGTACAAAAATCACGTGTACTAAACGGTAAAAGAATCTGGCATGATAAAGTTGCGGTTTACTATATTGCCGATCCGCCTACTGAATCGGTAAATCCTCTTGACATAGGATTACCCTTAATTCCTGATAAATGGGTGCCTGTTGAAGGAGTTAATAAAATAGATTTAGGACCTGAAGGTTTAAAGAAAATAAAAAAAATGCTGGGTGATCAGGGTTTGCTCGGTGTATTTATTACTTATTCATCAGCTTTATATAATCAGGAGAGCATTTATAATTATTATGATAATCCTGATAAACACGAGCAATGGGCCCTGGAACGGGTAGAAGCAGTAGAAAAACGATTTGATAAAATAATGCAGATGGACGAAAAACCTGACTTCTTATGCGTTGGCGGATCAGGTACACTGGTCTTTCAATCAGTCGACATTTTCAGACAACTCGCTTTTCCTGCTGTGAAAAGAGGAATAGAACTGGCAACTGCCGCGGGATTTCCCACACATGTTCACTCATGCGGCCCGGAAAAAGAGCTTGTAAAAATTATGGCTGAAGAAACGGATTTAACAGTAATCGATCCGCTTGAAATACCTCCGATGGGCGACTGCAACCTTTCTGAGCTCAAAAAATTATACGGTGATAAAATTGTTCTCAAAGGAAATCTTCACACAACAGAAGTGATGTTAAGAGGTTCTGTTGAAGAAGTAATCGCAGCAAGTAAAAAAGCAATTGACGATGCTGCCGAAGGAGGAAGATTTATACTTTCAACAGGCGACCAATGCGGTCGTGACACGCCACTTGAAAATTTGTACGCGATGATAGAAACTGCAAGAACGTATGGAAGATATACTGAAACAATTCCCCCTTTGAAGGGGGATTAAAGGGGGACTTAAATGCCGCTTTGCGGCGTAAGCAATTAGCCTCGCATTTTAATGCGAGGTATACGATTGATAAACGAATTCCGTCCGAAAAGGACGGTACATTTTTTGCAACAAACGACATATAAAATGATTGGAATCAACATTTTTTGTCGGTTGTGCCGCCCTTTTCGGGCGGAATTATGTGATTTGCATTTCCTGTGGTTAAAACCA
>JAOZNZ010000397.1 GCA_029933535.1 bacterium
AGTCAAGCGGACGTTAAGGCATATAGCATGTATTAACGGCATAGAAAAATAAAAATTCTTTTTTGTGGCAGGATAATTTAATTTCGCATCAATTTTTTTATGTCAAAATAATTAGAATCAAAATGATAATGCAATTCTATTTTATTTGTTAATATAATATAAATTCATTTCGCCACTAAGGCACTAAGACACTAAGAATTTTAGACACTATTTTCACGAATTAAAGTTAAAATCTCAATTGTATTCGGATTGTCCGCCATGGAGTGTCTTTGGCAAACGACAATTTATGTTGAATGAATAGAATAAAAATGGTCAGAGCTTAATTTTCAGAGTTTTCCAGAAGAGTTCCAGCACATCGCGATCTCCGCGAATTTTGTCTTGATCAATACTTGTAGCCACGACAACTCCTCTGTGTCTCTTACCTTTGACCAGAACGATGCAAATTTTTGTTTCTTTACCGCGTTTAAGAGTTGCCTTGTAACCCTTTAGTTTTGTACCGTCCGAGAGTTCTTTGCTGTATTTTTTTTTCGTCATGCGGAATCCCTGTTCGAGTTGGTCCTTTACCAATCCCTGAAGGCAGAGATCGAGAATTTTTTCAGGATTCAGTTTGGAGTGTTCCTGAACAAGGATGATTGTTCCCAGGCCTGTTATGGCCATAATCTGCCGGAAGCCGTCATCCGTATCGGTACTTGAAACAGTCATATTATTTTTATGATTGAAGGATACGAATTCACTTTGAAAAGCAGCGATTTTTTTCTTTTCGATTTTGATGTGGACAGCATCGCCATTTTTAGAGTTCACGACGATTTCTTTTCCAAGTTTGATATCGTGTTTTGAGCCGTCAACAGTAATCTGGTAATTTCCTTTTGCGGTTGCACAGATTAGTCCCATGGCTGTCAGAACGTATAGAATTGTAACAGTTGTTTGGCTTGTCATATTATGTCTCCTGGTCGTGCCATTGTTGATTATTTTCAGGCACGACTGAGTAAATTTGATTAAAGATCAAATTTATAGGTAAAATGAAATTAGTTCGTTT
The DNA here is from genome assembly GCA_029933535.1 of bacterium. GTDB lineage: Bacteria > Auribacterota > UBA3054 > UBA3054 > B51-G9 > B51-G9. The sequence continues at coordinate 1,037 of JAOZNZ010000397.1, forward strand.
TAGTCGCCGGAATTGGAAAACATTATTATAACATTAATTTGCCGGTAGTTCAAGAGATGAAAATTGACAATGAAAAGTCATGTTTTTTTGACATTAATTTACACTAATTAATTTTTATTGTCAGAATAATTTAATTTCAAATACAAATTTGTTTGTGTCAAAATAATTAGAGTCAAAATGATAATTCAAATGCAATTTCTTTTTTGTGGCAGAATAATTGGTGGCAGAATAATTTTTTAATACAAATACAATTATATTTTATTTATTAATATTAAAACAATAAAATCTTTTTTCTTTCTTATCATTTTGACTAATGTCTTTTCTTTTGTAAATATAATATAAATTCATTTCGCCACTAAGTCACGAAGACACGAAGAAGAAAATATATGGTAAAAAAATGCGGGAAATGGTATAATCGCAAATCGGTTTAACGATTTTGAAGTTGCTGAATAGTCTCTAAATGAAAATCTTGTTTATATGAAGAAAGAAAATTTTAATATATATCTTAAAAAAATCGGCTTGCTTTTTCTTGCTGCCGCGCTTTTGTTTATTGTTTTTAAAGGCGTTGTTAAACGGCCGAAACGCGAAATGAAAGACGGTAAAATCGTTGTGCATTACTGGGAAAAATGGACCGGGTTCGAAGGAGAAGCAATGCAGGAAATTGTAGATGATTTTAACGCTTCACAGGATCGTATTTTTGTTAAAATATTAACCATAAGCGATATTGCCCAGAAAATGATGCTTGCTACCGCGGGAGGTAATCCGCCTGATATTGCGGGACTTGGAACGGGTAGTGTGAGTGCTTTTGCAGATAAGGGCGCGTTAACTCCATTAGACGGAATGTTTAAGAAAAGCAATTTAAAAAAAGAGGATTATCTGCCGGTGTATATAAAGCAGTGTGAGCATCATGGATTTTTATGGGCTGTGCCGTCAACTCCTGCTACAATAGCATTGCATTGGAACAAGAAATTATTTAGAGCTGCGGGATTTGATCCTGAAAAACCGCCCGGAACATTAAGAGAGCTTGATGAGATGGTTGAGAAATTAACCATTGTAAGTTTAGAACGGAATGGTGAAGAATTAGAACTGACTTATTCTGAACTTACAGAAAAAGAAAAAGCCGACAAAGATTTTAAGATAGTTCAGTTAGGCCATAGTCCTTTGGTTCCGGGATGGTGGGTTCCTTACTGGACATTTTGGTTTGACGGCAAGCTTTGGGATGGAAAAGATCAAATCACTGCATATACTCCGGAGAATGTGGAAGCATTCCGATGGATTCAGAGTTATTCTAAGAAATATGGATTAAACAACATGCAGGCGTTCAGTTCATCATTCGGCAATTTTTCTTCACCCCAAAGTCCTTTTTTATCCGGTAAAGTAGCGATGGTGATTCAGGGAGTATGGATGTATAATTTTATAGATAAATATGCTCCTCAATTAGAATGGGGAGCTGCACCATTTCCTTCTGTCGTTCCGCGAACTGACAATCCGGTAACGTTTGCAGAGAGCGATGTATTTGTTATACCAAAAGGAGCTAAGCACGTTAAAGAAGCATTTGAATTTATCTGTTATGTGAGCAGACAAAAAGTGATGGAAAAATTATGTATGAACCATCGTAAGTTTCCACCTTTTAAGAAAGTCAGTGATGATTTTATTTCTAATCATCCTAATTCGCAAATAAAAATGTTCATGGACCTTGCTTCGAGCAGCAATGCAGGCTTCTTACCGATAATACCGATTATAAATGAGTATGCTGATGAGCTGAATGGAGCTTCTGAACAAGTATTTTCTCTCAGGAAATCCCCTGAAGAAGCATTAAAATATGTTCAAAAACGGGTGCAGCCTAAATTAGATCGGGTAATGCGTCGCTGGAACATTGTTAAAGAAAGCAGAATTAAGGAGTGGGGGAAATATGACCAAAGGTGAACGACAGAAATTGAAGACGGGTCTAATGTTTGTAAGTCCCTGGATAATCGGATTATTGGTTTTCACACTTTTCCCTGTTGGAGCTTCGCTATATTATTCATTTTGTGATTATGACATTCTTACCGAGCCGTTATGGATTGGAACACTTAATTATCAGGAAATGTTTACGGATGAACTTTTTTGGAAGACTTTGTACAACACGCTTTATTTTGCGGTAATATCTATACCTCTTGGTCTGATTTTTTCGCTGTTGATTGCTGTTTTACTCAATCAGGCAGTAAAATATAAATCGTTATTCAGATTGATTTATTATCTTCCTTCATTGGTTCCTATGGTTGCCGGAGCGATGATATGGTTATGGGTTTACAACGGCAAATACGGATTGTTAAATTATGGGTTAAATCTAATTGGTATTGACGGACCATTGTGGTTGACAAACGCTTCATGGACAAAACCCGCGCTTATTTTTATGGGACTTTGGGGAATAGGAAACACAATGGTGATTTATCTTGCCGCTCTGCAGGATGTACCGATTCATCTTTATGAGTCAGCTGAAATTGATGGTGCGGGATTTTGGGTTAAGCTGCGTCACATAACGATTCCGTTAATTTCCCCGGTGATTTATTTTAATATGGTAATGGGAATTATTGGTTCGCTGCAGATTTTTGCTGTGCCATATATTATGATGCGAAATGGCGGACCTGACAAATCGGCGCTTTTTTATGCTGTTTATCTATTCGAAAATGCGTTTCGATATAATCGGATGGGCTATGCATGTGCAATGGCGTGGATACTTTTTATTTTAATTGTGATTTTAACCTGGTTTGCAACTAAAGCTACCAGGAAGCATATACACTATGGAGCTGAATAGTCCGAGACCCGAGATCCGAGACCCGAGATCCGAAGCCGTGATTGCCATTGGCGCTTAATTGGTGAGTGGTGGAAATATTTAAATCCCCCTCACCCCCTTTAGAAAAGGGGGAA
>JAOZNZ010001044.1 GCA_029933535.1 bacterium
AATCCCCCTGACCCCCTTTAAGAAAGGGGGAATACAAAAACCGGCGCGGACACCTCCGAGCGCCTAAAAACCATCGCACATCGGCGCGACAAGCGCGACTACGCGATTATTTAGATAGAATTTTTTCGATGTTTTTGATTTTTTTTGACAGATCATTTAATCTGAACTCAATTGATTGTAAAATCCAGAATTGAAAGTGTTCGACTTTTGTCTGCCGGTGCAGCATCCAAATAATCTTAATTGAAACAAGAAGAATCCCAAGTTCGAGTGAAAAGAGAGTGGGAAAGGGGAGATCGAGATGAAAGAAATGCCGTGAGATATCTGCCAGAAAAAGTGAAATCAAAATAAATATAAAAGTTATATTTATAATTCTATCATGTAACTCGGATTGCCTGCCGCCGATTTGTCCGACGAGTTTTCTGATTTTTTCTTTTTCAGCTTTGAATTGTTTAAGTTCTTCTTTTAATATTGCGTCGTTGTTATCCATTATAAATATAGGTCAAAGGTTTAAGGTTTAAAGTTTAAAGGTTAAAGAACCACCCCGCCCTATCGGGCACCCCTCCTTGGTAAGGAGGGGAGTTTAAGGTCAGATGGAGAAAATTAATTCCGATGGTAAATACATCGGAATAAATTTATAGTCTTTACTTTTATATGTTTAGCATTGATGTTACTTCGTTGCTGTTATAAAATCACAAATCACAAATCATAAATCTAAAATATTGATTTTGGCCGTTTGCTCAATTATCGCATCGGTTAATCGTGCGAAATCGTCAAGCGACAGGCTCTCGGCACGTCGTGTTCCTTCAATATTCGCGGCTGTAAAAGCTTCGTTAACCGCATAACCGTCATCTTCGATTAAGCTTAAAGAGTTACGGAGCATTTTTCTTCTTTTACCGAAAGCCGTTCTTACGATTCTATAGAACAATTTTTCATTAGCGACCCCTACCGGCGGAGTTTTATGCATTTTAATCGTCATAATTGAAGATTCAATTTTTGGCTGTGGGAAAA
>JAOZNZ010000398.1 GCA_029933535.1 bacterium
ATTGGCGCAGGTGCTACTGACAGTCTGATAATTTGCAATCTCAATGATGACGGCTTCGATGATGCTGTTATGGTTCGTCAAACCGGCGCCGGCCTTATCCAATGGTTTGGTCTGATTAACGATGGTACAGGTTTCCTTGATTATTTCAATCCGGGAACCACTATTGTCAATTTCGGTCTTGACGGCACAGATTTTCCAATGATGTTTGACGTCAACGGTGACGGAATGGATGACATCGTTATTAACCGTGGCGGAAATGGCTGGTATTCGACCTTTACAACAGCAGGCGGAGCTCTTGGCATCAATGCTGCCGGTGATTCCACTCTTGCCTTTGGTTTGGCTGGAGATACACCGTTGTTCGGTCAGATGAAGTTAGTTCCTGAACCTGCAACTCTCGGCTTGCTAGCAATTCTTGGATTAGCATTTCTGCGCAGGAAGTAGTATGGGAAAATATATTCTATTGCCGCATTGAGCGGCAATAGAATATTCGCAACGAATGATTTTTTGGCTAACGCTCAACTAACAAAAAATCTTTATCGTTGTATTACAAAAGATCAACTTTTCTCCTTTTGTTAAGTTGATGGTTAGAAGACGGCGGCGACGGAAACGTCGCCGCTGTTGCTTTATGAGTAATGGAGTAATGGATATGGAGTGCAGGAATAAAGACGCGATAGCGGCATTTACTGCGCGGACGCGAAGCGACCGAAATACTTTTGAGTAATGGAGTAATGGATTAAGTCCATTGAGTCCATATTAAAAAAAATGAAATTGACTTCTTAGAGTCTTAGTGACTTAGTGGCTAATATAAAAATAAAACTAACAAAAAAACAAAAAACAAAACAATGAAAAATAAAATCTTTATTTGCGTGGCTTTAATTGCCGCAATGTCTTTAAGTGTATCTGCAATTGACGTTTATAACCACAGCTTTGATTCCCCGTTCCCTCCAACTAATAATTTCCCGACTTTCGGAACTTTTCCTCCTCAAACAGTAACTCAAGGATGGTGGTATGTCGATACTGCAGGATTATCGATAACCAATGGATTGTTTACTGTTTCTCCGGTCGATGGTTTTGGACAGGTTGCTTATGTTGGCTGGCTGACTGCAGCAAACAATGATATTCGGCAGGACATTCCGGGGCCTACATACAACGGCGATGGCAACACAGCACCCGGATATTCAACTACTGAATTTACTTCCGGTACAACTTACACAATTTCCTGGTCGTATAAAGCGCAATATGAAAATGGAGCTGTAGCAGTTTCTAATAATGTTTTTATGAGAAATCGTGATTCAGGGCAGGGAGAATATAACGCTTATATTCTTGATACTAACGTAGGACCGATAACAAACGGATTCTGGTTTTATTCTCAAAACGCTGATTTTACTTCTATTGGCAGAACAAACAGAGTTGTCTTAAGAGGTGTTGGACCAAGTGGTAATGCTGTAATTTTTGATAATGTTACTATTGAAGAAGCAAGCGAAATGAATTTGGGATTTGAAATCGGGTCTTTTCATGGTTGGACCGCTTCAGGAAATTGCTGGAACGGCGCTCCTTTGAATTATGACGGCACAGTTGCAATTGGCGGGTGGGACGGTACTTACTATGCCTGCAGCCGCGCTTGCGTGGGTGCAACAGCCGAACAACAAACAGGCACACTGCAATCGAAGAGTTTCACTTTGCCTTCTCTTGGAGAAATACAATTTCTCGCAGGCGGTTATTCGCATTTAGGTATTGGTCCCGGTACTGACTGGAACTATGTAACTTTGAAAGATGCAGTAAACGGTGCGGAACTTGACCGTGCATATATGCCCGGAACTACTGTTACAATGATTGCAACAAATCTTGTTCCGCCTTTAGCTTATCAGGGATCAGGCAGCAATATGTATATTGAAGTTATTGACAATTGCACAAGCAATGGATGGGCCTGGCTGGCTGTTGACAAGTTTGAAATTATAGTAATTCCCGAACCGGTAATTTTCGGATTGCTTGCGATTCTTGGTTTAGCAATTCTGCGCAGAAAGTAAAGTATGGAGTGCAGTAATAAAGCCCTTGGCGCGTGAGCGCCAAGGAGCATTTACTGCGACTTCCCGATTAATCGGGAAGATATAGTTTGAACTTTAAAAAGCGAATTGTTATGAATTTATAATCTATTGCCGCATTGAGCGGCAATAGATTATTCGCAACAAATGATTTTTTTCAAAAATCAGCATTGTTGCACTCCAAAAAAACAATTTTTCTCCTTTGTTAAGTTAAATATTTTGTGTTAATTCTTACCATTTTGAAAACAAATTATCATTTATAATTTTCTCCATCAAAAATAACTGATCAAAATGAAAAATCAAACTCCTGAAAATTTTGACAGAAGAGAGTTTCTAAAAACTATCGGTACTTGCGCGGCTGCAGCTATGCTGCCGGGTTGCGCAATGTCTCAATTAAACAAGTTGGCTTCCAAAAAGAAAAAACCTAATTTCCTTTTCTTTCTCGTGGACGATATGGGGTGGATGGACACCACTGTTTACGGCAGCAAGTATTATGAAACACCAAATATCGAACGTCTGGCAAAACGCGGTATGATGTTTACAGATGCTTATGCCGCAAACCCGCTTTGCACGCCTACACGAGCGAGCATTCTTACCGGGAAATTCCCGGCGAGATTTGGAATAATCGGCGCTTCCGGCCATCAACTTCCTCAACCAAAAAAACCTCTCATGGCAAAAACAGCAGCTCCGTGGATGAAAATGATTTGCCAGCGCAGTCGACGATTTATGCCGTTTGAAGAATATACAGTTGCGGAAGCTTTTAAAGGAGATGGATATAACACAGGATTCATAGGTAAATGGCATCTTGGGCATGATCCGTTCAATCCACAAAATCAGGGGTTTGATATTGATATCGCTGGTGGAGCTTATCCAGGCCCGCCAAGCTATTTTTCTCCTTATAAAATTCATACACTTGAAGATGGCCCGAAAGGAGAATATCTTACAGACCGGCTGACAGATGATGCAATAAAATATTTGGAAGAAAATAAAGATGATCCGTTTATGCTTTGCATGTGGCATTATGCTATTCATTCTCCGCATCAAGCGAAAGAAGAATTTATAGGAAAATACCGCGAAAAAGTTGACCCGCGCGGGAAGCAGGATTGTCCGACTATGGCTTCGATGCTTCAAAGCATAGATTTTTTCCCGACTATGCTTGAAATGGCCGGAATAAAATTGAAAAAAGGTGTTGAGATTGACGGTCAGAGTATTGTTCCTCTTCTAAGAGGAAAAAAAGAAATTGATCGCGAAGCGATTTTTTGTCATTTCCCGACTTATGTTATCGCAACAAAAAGTTTGCCGGGAACTTATGTGAGAAAAGGGGACTGGAAACTTATTCGATTATACGGTGAAGGACCTAACCGCTCAAATTCTTTTGAACTTTATAACCTTAAAGATGACATCAGCGAAACAAAAAATCTTGCTGATAAAATGCCGGGAAAAGTTAAAGAACTTGATGCTTTAATTTCACAACATCTCAAAGAAATTAAAGCACCGCTTCCCATCCCAAATCCGAACTACAACGAAAAATCTTTTAATCTTATTACTGACAAACCAATTCAGGGATGGGTTCCAGGCGGTACTTGCAATATTTTTGAGAAAGACGGACTGTTGATAGCTGAAAGTTTTGGTGGTGATCCATCTTTTTCTAATAATGAAATTACAGGATGCTCGGGTGACGTTATTCTTAAAATAAAAATGAAAAATTCTTCAGAAGGCAACGGATTGATTTTTTGGAAATCTGATAAAGTTCATGTTTTTCAAGCAGGTTACAGCATTGATTTCAAAATAAATCATGATAGTAAATGGCATGAATATTTTGTAAATTTACCTGTAAAATATAAATTGAAAGGGTTAAGAATCGACCCTTGTACAAAACCTGGA
>JAOZNZ010000399.1 GCA_029933535.1 bacterium
GTGTTCCGCTGCCGCCAAGGGAATTTGCCCAGCTCATCGTACCCATTACGTGGATGTTGTTCGTTCCGCCGATTGTGTAACTTGTTACATCATAAGTTACGGTGGCGTTTTCGTTAGTTACATCTACGAAAGGTGCACCGGTACCTATTCCACCGCGTGTTATTGTTACATTATCGCTGGCCGGATCACCAAACACGTTTGTGCCGGTTACTGTTATTACATTATCTCCGACTGAAAGGGCAATGCCGCTGATTTCCCATGGCGTGGCTGCAGGAAGTGTTCCGCTGCCGCCAAGTGAATTTACCCAGCTCATCGTACCCATTACGTGGATATTATTTGTTCCGCCGATTGTGTAGGTGGTTATATCATAGCTGACCCAATCATTATCGTTAGTGATGTCAACGAAAGGCGCTCCCGTGCCGATGCCTCCGCGGGTTATTGTTACGTTATCACAATCAATCACGCCGACCTGGTTGGTACCGCACACAATAATTGTATTATCGCCGACAACCAGCAGTAAAGCAGTAGCTATCCATGCTTCCGACGCGGCAAAATTGGCGACAGCTCCATTGGCAGCGTTAGACACAAGCATACCACCCACTACATAGCTGTTATTTGTTCCTGCAACCGCGTACTCAGTAATATCATAAGTAACGAACGCAGGTGCGTTTGTAATATCAACAAAAGGTAAATGGCATATTACTGACAGAACTACCTCATCAGCATTATCCGAAGGGTCAGGGTCGTATTGATCGATGTAAGATACCCTGGCTGAATTTGTGAATGTACCGATGGCGGCTGCCATGGCTGTGATTTCAAGTGTTGCGGCGTTGCTTACGTTCAAGTCACCGACTGTCCACAAGCCGTTTACAGGTTCGTAAGAACCACCTGTGTGGCTCACATAGTCGAATCCGGAAGGCAAGATGTCTTCCACCTTCATGCCTGTCGCATTCGCTGTGCCCCAGTTTGTAACCAACACGGTGAACACTACATTATTGCTGAGATAAGGGTTAGTATCATCCGCAGTCTTCGCCAGTGAGATATGTGACTGCTCTACAGCAGTTACATCATTGTACTCAAACTTACCCGCGCCAATTGTGCTGATCTTGGCTGTGTTATAAATCGCAGGAATATCAAGTGGAAATGGCTTGTCTAATACAATATCAAACGTTATAATAAATCCGGTATTAGGGGCTAAATCACCATATAAGATTCCTGATTCGTCCAAAGGAAATAAAGTGTCCGGGGGTAAATCGTCAGGTATGGGTACTCCGTTTAACTTGGTACTTCCGGCAACATAGGTCATGCCCGTGGGAAATGAATCTTCTATTACAATATTCCGGATTGCAACTTGCCCCGCGTTGTGAAGGGCGATTGTGTAACGGCCTGTTTCGCCGGGATCAAGACGGTTATTCCCGTTCATATCGTTCACAACTTCTGCAGTTTTGCCGCCCGCGTAGGAGGGAACAGGCAGAACGGCTGTGCCAATGTCGAGATACGGATTGCTTGTTCCTGCAGTAGCGGGGTCCTCGCCCCATATCGCTATGATCTTTACCTCGTTCGTCGTATAGAGTCTCATGCCGGTCTGATCGTTATCGCCACTCGTGTCAAACACGCGGATAGACTGTAATACGGTCATGGGAAAGTTAGTGTCATAATGGTTGCCGTTACCGTCAATAAGAGGCCCTGTCGTGGGATCGCCATCAAAGTCAGCAAATAATACCGTGTTGCTTACAGCTGTAACCCATATCGGACTTCCATTCCGAGAGAGGTCCGATGAACCTGCTCCCCAGCCGACAAGAAGTATCGGTGTCAACACTGACTCAGGCGGAAGTGTCGCACCCCAGTCGTAAGTCTTGCCGCCGCTATAAGTGTCAACCGTATCCATCGTCGCAACTGCTTCAAACGTGCTGCCGTTTGTGCTGGAAAACCGTGCTCCCGTGCCGGCTGGCATATAAAGCAGCACTGTATCGTTCGAAGGAATGGTTGTAAACGAAGTACTTGAATCTGTCTCGAACTTAACTACAACAGGACTCGCCTTGGAGTTGTAAAGAAAAACGCCGACAGGAGAACCGCTGTATGTCTCACTAACCGGCATGTAGTATACCTCACTCCATAACTCATGAGGGAACAACGTGAACCAGCGGCACTCGTGTCCGAACCTCGTATCGTCCTCACCGGTGATCATCTGAACCTGCACGGGCTTTGCAGAGGTAACGCGCGCTCCGCCGGAAACTCCGCCGCTAACCTGGTAACTGCCGCCTTCAGCAAGTACATTCGTTACATCTGTTACTCCATCACCGTTAGTGTCGATAGAAATAAACGTGTCATCTTCCTTCGCCATAACGAGGATAGAAGAATAGTTGAATAAGTCAGCAGCAACGTTTGGACCGACAGGCGCATAGAAGTTCGTGCCGAAAGACGTTGTGTCATATACCTCAACACCATCGGCAAGTATTGGACCAACGTTCTCGGGCCAACAAGACATAGACAACGCAATGGGTTTCGATACGCTTACCTTGTCTCCGCCGTCATAAAATATTGTACTCGGATTCCGGGGAACAATAACAATATTGTTAAGGGCGATTACATCACCAGGGCCGACCAGGTCAACGGCGAAGCCGGGGGGAATTCCGTTGGTCGGATTGTTGTCGCCCCATACCTGCGTCGTCGCCTGAGTAGGATTCGATATGTCCGGCTCAAAATCATCCTCCCAGTGGTCGTAATATATTATTGTGGATGAAGAGTTCGGTACAATCGCTATCACGTGACGAAGCTCGGTGTCAGAACTTCCCAGATTGCTGAATGAGGTGGCAAGTTGATCAGCCGCAAGAGGTACATAATATGTCTGCACCGGCTTGGGATTAGAAGCCGCAGGCGCCATTGCCGAAAATGCCAATAGATGCTGTACTGATCTAGGCGCAGAAATTTTCGCTTCCTCAACTTCCGGTGCCGCGAATAAAATTCCGCATGTTAATAAATAAGCTACAATTACCTTTATAAAAGTTACATGATTAAGAATTATTACCTTTTTCATTTTTTCCTCCTTACTCTACGAGTTTATATTAAGGATATTAGTTGTGAGTATTAAATTATTTTTTTTATATTCTAGAAATATATAATTTTTTGCGTAATTTGCATTGCATATTTGCAACGACTTCGCACTTTTGCATGTTTGATATCGCATTTTATTAGCAGTTAAATTTTGCAACATACGTGTTTTACGGATTTTATCTATTTTAGTAACGGTATGGCATAGCTTTTGCCCTTTAATTTTGGTGATTTTTACGCTTTCGAAATACCGCAGAACATAAAAAAAAGATAACAAAACGACGTTATTAAATGATATTAAAAAATCTTTAAATGTTTCAAACATGATTTTATTAAGTCCTTACTAAATAATAACAAAAATGGCGACTTAAATGTCCATAAAAAGTTATTATATTGTTGGAAAATTAAATGCTTTCGCGGGACGAAGCGGGAGAGAGTATAAGAATCTTTTGCCATAAACATAGATTGTGTGAAACTTTTAATCTTTACCACGACATCCTCAAACGCTATTGGAGTAAGCATACAACTCCATATCAACTATTTGTTGATATATAATAAATTTGTTGTTATATAATTTAAAAGGTGATGCATTTAAACAGATCTTTCCACACAATACATATTATACCATTAAAACATATAAATATCAAGTCTACATTACAAATTTTATGTCAAGTAGGGTACATACACCTCTACTTTACAGTTCATTATATTATTTGACCGGACTGCTCTCCGGGCATGTATAGATTTACCCGGAAAGCAATTGTTGGCCGGTCGGCCTTAATTAAAATCATCTATTGTAATTTACCGTCAATAATCCAATCAGCATTGTCAGCACCGATAATTTTTTTCTTCTTCGGTTCCTTCTTGAGAATAA
>JAOZNZ010001045.1 GCA_029933535.1 bacterium
TTCTTCGTTACTTTTTAATGTATATTCAATAGTTTGTTTCGCGCCTTTAAGATTTGTGATATAAAAATTGCCTTCAGGGTCAAGTACTTCAGCATGCCTAAGAACAACTTTATCACCTGCTTTGCCTTTAACTTTAAATTTAACCCAACCAACCATGTTCTGTCCGAAATCAAAAACTGTTTCACCTTTTGATGTTTTTATAATTTCTATGGGATTAACTTCCTGAATTCTTTTTACCGGTGGACCTGTCTGAGCAATTAAAATATTCTTAGAATGATCAAGTGTTTCAACCCCGCTCCAATCACTGTCATCAAAATCAGCTGCGCACCATCCTTCCTTTTCAAGCCGGGCGTCATAAGTTTCTCCGTTATAAATGTCAGAAGAAAGTATTGGGCCGGTAGAACTTTTCCAGGAAGAATCTGTGACAATTATTTCCGTTGATCCGTCTTCGTATTCAACATTTATTTGCATCAGCAGTGCGAGTTTATCACCATAATGATTCCGGTTATCTTTTACCCAGCCGGCAAGATGACCTCGGAACCATCCGTCTCCAAGAGTTGCCCCAACAGTATTTTCGCCTTTTTTCAATAAATTTGTTACATCATAAACCTGATATTGCAAACGCTTATTGTAAGAAGTCCATCCCGGAGTGAAAAGAGCATCACCGACCCTGTTGCCGTTAATTTTCAATTCATAAATACCAAGAGACGTAGCATACACTCTCGCGGATTTTATTCCTTTATCAAGAGCAAAGTCCTTGCGGAATAATGGACATGGACATGCTTTTGAAATATCTTCTTCAATTAGGGAATGAATCCATTCTGCTTTCCATTCTGCGGAACTTAACAATCCCATTTCCCAGAATGCCGGTTTGCTCCACGTGAATTCTTTTTCGTTGGTCCATACACAGACCCGCCAATAAAATCTTTGAGATGATTTTGGTGTTATCCCTTCATATTCCACGTTAACTGAATTTGCTCGCTCCGGACGTTCCGGTTTATCGG
>JAOZNZ010000400.1 GCA_029933535.1 bacterium
GTGGTCGGGTGGTCGAGTGGTCGGGTGGTCGAGTGGTCGGGTGGTCGAGTGGTCGAGTGGTCGAGTGGCCGAGTGTTGGAGTGGTCGAGTGCCAAACTGAGAAGTTGACAAATTGAAAATTACTTAATTGTTAAATTATCCAATTACCAAATTAAATGAAGTGGTGGAATGTCGAAGATGCGCAGAGAAAGACGCATTTTAAACTCTGGGCGACCATCAACATAATTAATAACTCATAGCTTCGATCATTCCCTCCTTAATGGCTTCCTGTTTTTCTTTCGACTCCGCGTCATAATTAGCCGCTTTAGCTTCTCTTTGGCTTTTTTCTATGAGATTTTTACATTCCTCCTTCAGTTTATCAACTTCTTTTTCATCAATTCCTTTTATAGATAAGAGTTTCTCGGCAAGTTCTTTCCTGGCAAACAAATGCACATTTGTATCCGACATTTCTTCCTTAAGATATTTAACATAATCAGATTTGGCTAGGTTTGCTTTATACAATTTTTTATAAAAACGTATTTTAGTAGAATCATCCTCAGCATTTTCAATTATTTGCTTTGCTATAATTTCACCGTTCTTTTGGTCAATTGGTTCCACAGGGAATTCACCTGCAGCTTCAGCTAATATAGGGTCAACGCCTATCAGACCGCGAATCGCAACTGATTTCACATTCATTCTTTTATCATTTGCCGCTTTTAAAAATACATCTCGAAGAAGTTCTTCATTAAAATTGCTGTTTGTAGCGTATAATCTGCGTAATCTTAATATTTCACTTAATAATCTGCAAGTAGCCATTCTGCTCCAATTTGTTGAATCTAAAATTTTGTCAGTGCAAGATAGTAGTAAATTTCTATTCTGTTTTCCTAAAATATCGGTCAACTCACAAACATAAAGAAAATCACCATAACGGCTTTTTTTTGGTAATGGCGTGTTAAGTAATTCTTGTCCAAGAATTACTGTAATATTTTTGTTTGTTTCTGCCAATTCCAACAATTCTTTTTTTGATATCATAGATTTCTCATATATTTCAGATTGTTCGCTAATCGGTAGTTTACGTGTAATAGTGGTAAGATTTCTAAACCCACTTATTAAATTTGAAACATTGTCATTACCACAAACAAAAGTCGCAACTATTAAGGAAAAAATTATAATTTGAAGTGCTTTCATAATAATACCTCTTCATTTAAATAATGCTTGTATAACGACAACTAGATTTGCGTTTAATTTTAACAAAACTCTTCTTAAAAATCAAATGATTAAATATTGTAAAAAAAGCAGATAAACATAATTTTTGAAGTTTTGGAATTTTGAACACCCCGGGTACGATACCAATAATATCTATTATCATAATGTATACTTGACTATAATTACATATTATACTATAATATACTCGTTAACATTAAAAATAACCGGCGTATTACATAATGAACACTCAACATGCTATAGAAACAATCAATTTCTGGTTAATTAATTCACGAGATCCAATATTATACCATCGGGATATAATTAATGACATTCCTGTTAAAACAAATGAAATAATAGATATAATAGGGCCACGCCGTTGCGGCAAATCATCTATTTTAAAGCTCATCATAAAAAAATTGAAATTAAAAGACAATTATCTTTTCCTGAATTTTGAAGATCCTTTTTTTATAGAAAATAACACGTCGCGTGATATAGAAGATCTCATAAATATATTTATAGAACATTTTAATCCGAATTTAAAATATCTTTTTTTTGACGAAATACAACAAATAAACGATTGGGAAAGAATAATAAGAAAATATCGCGATTCAAATAAATTTAAAATTTTCGTGACCAGCTCTTCTTCAAAATTATTGAGTAGCGAACTTTCAACTTTACTTACCGGCCGCCATCTTACTCAAAAAGTTTTTCCGCTTTCATTTACAGAATACTTAAATTTCAACAACGTTCATGTTAAAAGCAGAAAAGCTCTGGCGCTAAAGATGCCGACTATCAAGAAATTTCTTAATAAATTTCTTAATGCAGGTGGTTTTCCGGAAGCCGTTTTAACTAATAATCCTGAACTTCTCAAAACATATTTTTTTGATATTTTATATAAAGACGTAGTAATGAGATATGATATCAGACAAAAAAATGTTTTAGAAAAGATTGCATTGTTTATGATTTCCAATTCTGCGAAAACATACTCAATAAATTCACTTAAGAAAACTTTCAACATTTCTTTCGAACTGGCTTCATCGTATTTAAGCTATTTAAAGGAAGCTTTTCTCATTTTTGAAATTCAACAGTTCTCTTTTTCATTAAAAGCACAAAATAAAGCTCTCGGAAAGATTTATTCTGTTGATACCGGTTTGGCTTCAGCTGTTTCATTTAAATTTTCCGATGAAAAAGGCAGAATGCTGGAAAATGTTATTTTTCTCGAACTGAAAAAAACTTCCAGCCAAAAATTGTTTTACTATAAAACTAAAAACAACTATGAAGTTGATTTCCTGACTTTCATAAATGAAAAACCTGACCTGTTAATACAAGTGGCGTACTCAATAGATGATCTCAAAACACGTCATCGTGAAATTCGCACTTTAAAAGCGGCAATGAAAGAACTGAATTTGAAAAAATCTTATATTATTACAATGGAGTCAGAAGAAGAATGTTTGCAAGTTGACGGTTATGAAATAGAAATCATTCCGGCACCATTGTGGATTCTCAATCGCTCATTTTAAGAAAATATGATATAATATTACGACCAAAATAATTAACCTTAGATAAAATATATTCAATGAACAATACTGTTACTAAAGAAAAATTAGATAATTTGTGGAATCGTGGAAAAAAACTACTCGGTGTTGATTATCCTATTATGTGCGGCGCTATGACATGGGTCAGCGAACCAACACTCGTTGCAGCTGTCTGCAATGCAGGCGCATTTGCAAGTCTTGCATGCGGAAATATGCCTCCTGAACTCCTCGAAGAACAAATTGCCAAGACTCGTAAACTTACTGATAAACCCTTTGCTGTAAATTTAATTACTGTTGCTCCAAATTACAAAATACATCTTGACGTAGTTGTAAAAGCTAAGCTTCCCGTAATTGTCTTTGCAGGTGCTCTTCCGCGCGACACAGAAATAGAATACGCAAAAAGTTCCGGCGCTAAAGTTCTTTCGTTCGCTTCTACTGACGCACTCGCAAAAAAAATGATTCGCTCAGGTGTTGACGGACTAATCCTCGAAGGAATGGAAGCAGGAGGACATATCGGTCCGGTTGCCGGCCCAATACTCTGGCAGCAAATCTTATTTAAATTCAGCAATGAAGTTCCAATTTTTATCGCGGGAAGTATCGCTACAGGTAAAATGATGGCACACATGCTTCTGATGGGAGCTGCAGGTGTTCAACTCGGCACACGCTTCGTAATGACTGAAGAATGTACTGTTCATGATAATTTCAAAGAAGCTTTCAGGCGCGCAAGAGCTCGTGATGCGATAGCGACACCGCAATTTGATTCGCGATTACCTGTAATTCCGGTTCGTGCTCTCAGAAACACAGGTAGCGATGAATTCAGCCAACTGCAACTTGAGCTTCTTCAAGACCTTCGCAGCGGAAAGATTGACAGAGAAACCGCTCAGTTTGAAGTGGAAAAATTTTGGATGGGGGCTCTGAAAAAAGCTGCAATTGACGGTGATGTAGATGCCGGCTCTCTTATGGCAGGTCAGGCGGTCGGCCTTGCTGATGAAATCAAACCTGTCAAAATGGTAATTGAAGAACTTATTGTTGATGCTGAAAGCGAACTCGATACTATATCGGAACGTTTAAGTGGGTTCGCGAAGCGCCCGGAGAATTTCGGGTGACGTTAGATGTTGGATGTCGGGTGTCAGGTGTCAGATGTCGGGTGTCGGGTGTCAGGTGTCAGGTGTCAGGTGTCAGGTGTCAGGTGTC
>JAOZNZ010000401.1 GCA_029933535.1 bacterium
TCAAATATTTTGCCCCTCGGGGGCAAGTTTTTACATATCTTTTAGCGAAAAGCAACTATTAACAAATAACGAATAACGAATAACGAATAACGAATAACGAATAACAAGAGTCTAACCGATATCGGAAAAATCATCACATTGTATTAAATGATTTCAAATGGTTATAGATTCATATAAGTCATTATGATATAATTTAAATCACTTAAATGATTGATATTAATAAAAAAATTAAAAAAGGAAATAAAAATGAACTCTAATGAAAATATAAAAAATGTCCTTATCGTTGGTGGAGGAATGATAACTAACGATTTGATTCTACCCGCAGTATATCATTTGCAGCGCTTGGGAAAGGTTAAAAATATATCTGTTTGCGCGTTAAATGGAAAACCATTAAAAGAGCTTGCGGAAAACGATACTATTAAAACCGCATTTCCTAACTCTTCATTTACTCCATATCCGGATTATAATTCCGTTGATCTTAACGAAATGTTTCCGGAATTATATAAAGATGTTTTATCTAAAATGGGACCTGATAATTTAGTTATTGTTGCAACTCCTGATCAAACTCATTATCAAATTATAAAAGATTCCCTCGCTGCAGATCAGCATACAATAACTGTTAAGCCTCTTGTTTTAAAATATAGTGAAGCGATAGAACTTGAAGATTTAGCAAAAAATAAAGGTCTTTTCCTCGGTGTCGAATATCATAAAAGAATGGATGACCGGGCTCTCATGGCAAGACAGCATTACCGCGAAGGTCATTTCGGGGAATTTCGTATAGCTCAGGCATTAATGATAGAGCCTTACTATTATATGGATTCGAATTTCCAGAATTGGTGTGTGTGTGAAAACACCGATATGTTTGCTTATGTAGGTTGTCATTATGTAGATCAAATACACTTTATCACAGGTTTACTTCCTGTAGAAGTTTCTGTTTATGGTATAAAAGATAAATATCCAAATGGCAGAGAAGGATTTTTATGGACTGATGCGAGAGTTTTGTGGAATAATGGAGCTTCCTTAAGTGTTATTGACGCGATCGGTTATCCTGATATTGCTCCGGGAGGAAATGCTCAGGGATTGAAAATGTTTTGCAAAGGTGAAAACGATGCCTGCATGATTTTTCATGAAGACCAATACAGAGGTGTTAAATATTCTTTTGATCCGGATTTTAAAAACAGTCCTGATAAAAAATATCAGGAACCAAGTCCGGATTTTATGAAACTTGTTTATCGTGGCGGTAACGATGGTTTAGAACCCGTTGGTTATGGGTATCGCTCAATTGAAAAATTAGTTGAAGGAGCTATCCGCATTAAACAATGTGATTCTTTGGAAAATAGAAAAAAAGAATTGAACACAATTGATGAAGAAGGTATTTTGGCAACACCTAAAAATAGTTTTTATAATGAATTAGTTATTGAAGCAGGAAGATTATCAATTTTAAATGACGGTAAACCTGCAGTAATTGAATACGGTGACAATCCATCAGTAAGATTAAAATAAATAGTGTCTGAGTTTTTATAAAATCTGTAAGTGTTTTTGATCATATTGGACAACATTTCCGTGTTTTGGGTTTCAACCCATCAATATTAAGATTGCCTGAAAGGCAAATTCATTGATTCCCCCTTTTATAAAGGGGGCAAGGGGGATTTAAATCCCTCCCCCGCTGTCGCGGGTACTCCCTTTATAAAGGGAAACTCGGCAACGCCGTAGGGAAAAGAAAAAAACAACAACGCTGAAAGTGTTGTTCAATAATTGAACAAGCCCTACAGGCTTGAACTTTTCCAACATATTATCCTACGGCGTTGCCGCAGGCTACGTTGAATTATCCCTTTGGGATATTTATTTTGGACAAGTGCGAAACAGAATCATTTATTAAAGCAATGAAATAACGATGTACGTATTGATAATAAGAAAAGAAAGAAATTATATTTGTATTCTTAGTGTCTTCGTGCCTTAGTGGCTAATTAAAAAAAACAAGGAAAATTAAATGGCTAAATATAGTTTAGAACCGGTTGAAGTAAAAAAAATAAATACTAAATATCGTACAATTCAAACAAAATTACCGGTGCCGGAATCATTAGCGATCTTTAAAGCTTTAGAAGAATCTGAACCCGTGTCAATGATGGGACAACCTCCAATTATTTGGGATAAAGCTGAAGACTTTTCCGTTTATGATAAATGGGGTAATAAATGGCTGGATTGGTCTTCATGCGTGCTGGTTGCCAATGCGGGCCATGGAATCAAAGAAGTTAAAGAGGCGCTTATTGCTGAAATCGAGCAAGGATTAATGGGCACTTATGTATTTATACATGAAAAAAGAGCTGAATTAACAAAAGCATTACAAGCTCTTGCTCCCGATCCCAATAACTATACTGTTTTTCTTCTTTCGACCGGAAGTGAAGCGACAGAAAATTGTATTAAATTAGCACGAACATATGCGCTGGAAAAACATGGTTCGGAAAAGAAATATTTTCTGACATTTACTGGCGCGTTTCATGGCAGAACTTTAGGAGCTCAGTTAGCCGGAGGAATACCTGCATTAAAGACCTGGATTCAGGGAGAAGGGGATAACTTTATTCAAGTTCCTTTTCCCGATGGATATAGACAAACAGATATATCGTTTGATGTTTTATTAGACTCATTGAAAGAACAAAATATTAAACCGGAAGATATTGCCGGAATGATGACTGAATCGTATCAAGGTGCAGGACCAAACTTCCTGCCTTACGAATATGCTCAGAAATTAGAAAAGTTTTGTAAAAAATATGATATCGTTTCTATTTATGATGAAGTCCAAGCAGGTTTCGGTCGCTCAGGGAAAATGTTCACCTACGAACATTATGACGTAACTCCTGATCTAATAGCTTGCGGGAAAGGTATATCTTCTTCGTTACCTTTATCGGCAGTGATCGGGCGTAAAGATATTATGGCATTATACGGGCCGGGCTCTATGACTTCAACTCATTCCGCAAGCCCGCTGCCTGTTGCGGCAAGTCTTGCAAGTTTAAAAGTTATTCAAGAAAATAATCTGGTTGATAACGCGGCCGGGTTAGGGGAAATATTATTTTCTGAATTAGAAAGAATACAAATGAAATATCCTGATGTTTTAGGTGTGACTATGGGAAAAGGTCTTGTGATGGGTATTCAATGTGTAATCTCCGGAACAAAAGAACCGGATGGAGAACTTGCACAAAAAATTAATGAAAAAGCTTTCCATAAAGGATTATTAATGTTCGCTCCGGTAGGATTAGTAGGTTCATGTCTTAAAATTGCTCCTCCATTGTGTACAACAATAGAAGCATTATTGGAAGGAATCCAAACATTCGAGGAAGCGGTAGATGAGGTTTTGGGCCGAAAAACTTTGGAATAATGGAATAACAGCAATGAAGACTGTTGTCCTAAATGATTTTGAAAAAACATAAAACATTTGACAGAATAATGGTCGACAGAATCATTTAAAACGAAACAAAACTGATGTATTAAACTTATGTTTAAGTGGTTTAAAAAATATTTTTTATGGCAAAATAATTTGTGGCAGAATAATTAAATCACCAAATCGTTTCAATCGTTTCAATCGTTAAATAATAATTAGTATCTCAATATTTTTTTATTAAAAATTTTAAATTCATCACAACGGGATGAATTTTCTCAGTCGTGCCTACAACTTATCCTCAATCGGCACGACCAATGGTAGAACAATAATTGTGCTAGTTAGCTCTTCTCCAAACCGAATATTTTTATGCATCATTCACCAATATGTTTTAAAAATAATATTGCAGAAATTTCGCAAATACATTTTTGGTAAACATGTCTCTTCGGGTCGAAGAGACGTACTCTGTCTTTTCGAGTAACCCCTAATTAGACGGCGCTCGAAAAGGGTTCAGTCCCGTTAGGGACGTAATATTTG
>JAOZNZ010001046.1 GCA_029933535.1 bacterium
TTAAGAATTTGCCCACGGAACACACGGATTACACGGAAAAAATAAATACAAAATTTATCTTATTAAAAAAGTCTGTTGAATTTAAATATTATATGTATCTTTTCTGTAGTTAAAACTTTCCGTGTAATCCGTGTGGTCCGTGGGCAGAAGAATTATAATTTTATTTATCCGTGTGTTCTACCCTACCGTAAAGCAAGGTTAAATCTTTTAATCTTACAGCAAGAAATTCATCGAGAACTTTTTCTTTAAGTCTCCATTGCCAGTTACCACTCGCTTTGCCGGGAAAATTCATTCTTGCCTTGCTGCCGAGAGATAAAATATCCTGCAAAGGTATAATAGCAAGTTTTGAAACTGAAGCCAGCGTTCCGCGAATCATATCCCAGGCGATATCATTACCGCTGCATTTCAAATATTTTCTGACATGATTTTTCGTGTTTTCATCAAGTTGGTTGTACCAGCCTTTAGAAGTATCGTTGTCATGGCTACCTGTATAGACCACGGAATTAGAGTCGTAGTTATGCGGCAGGAACAAATTATCGGCTTTACCTCCAAAACCGAATTGCAGGATTTTCATTCCCGGGAAATCTAATTTTTCGCGCAGTTCGACAACATCATCAGTAATTTCCCCCAGATCTTCCGCGAGGAAAGGCAATTGGCCGAAATGTGAATTAAGGGTATTAAATAACAATTCACCGGGAACTTTTTCCCACTCCCCTTTCTCGGCGGTTTTGTTTTCCGCCGGGACACTCCAGCAAGCGCAGAAGCCGCGAAAGTGGTCAATTCGAACGACATCAACGGTTTTGGTCAACCATTTAAATCTTTCTATCCACCATTTAAATCCGGTTTTCTCACAAGCATTCCAATTATACAGAGGGTTACCCCAGAGTTGTCCTGTTTTGCTGAAGTAGTCAGGCGGCACGCCAGCCACGTGAGTCATTTGCCCTTCTTTATCGAGGAGAAATTTTTCAGGATTCGCCCATACATCTGCGCTATCATAAGCTA
>JAOZNZ010000402.1 GCA_029933535.1 bacterium
ACCGCATTTTGTTTTTCAACTCCCCTCCTTGTCGAGGAGGGGTGCCCAAAGGGCGGAGTGGTAGCCCACCTTCTCACCTTCCCACCTGTCCTACTCCTCCTTATCATGCTGCATAAAAAAGTTGATTACTCTTGAATCTCCACTCTGCTCCATTTCTTTGATTGTACCTGAAGCGATTATGTGAGTGTCAGCTATCATAATTGCTCGGTCGGAGATCCTTCTAATGCTCGTTAAGTCATGTGTTACAACTACAACAGTTATATTTAATTCATCACGCAAGCGGACGATTATTCTGTCGAGTTCTGCTGCCATAACAGGGTCGAGACCGGTAGTATGCTCATCAAAAAACAAAAGCTTCGGGTCCATAACCATTGCGCGAGCAATGGCAGCACGTTTTTTCATCCCGCCTGAAAGCTCTGCCGGCAGATAATCTCTTGCATGATCAAGCCCAACAATATGAAGTTTCCAGTCAACAATATCTCTGATAACCCGGGAAGGATAATCGGTATATTCTTCAAGAGGAAGGGAAACATTTTCAGCAAGAGTCATTGAATTAAACAATGCGGATCCCTGGAAAACCATACCGATTTGTTCTCTCAGTGGTTGCATTTCATCATCATTAGCTTTTGTAATATCGTAACCTAAAATAGAAATCAAACCGGCATCCGGTTTTAGTAATCCAAGCAAATGTCTCAGAAGTGTAGTTTTACCACAACCACTACCTCCGAGAACAGCAAAAATTTCCTCTTCATATGTAGAAAAAGAAATCATATCGAGTACGATTTTATCATCGTACGAAGTAACCAGATCTTTAACTTCTATAACAGCTTTTTTATTCATTGAAATTTTAGCGTGTGTCCGGTGAAATAAAATAATACTGTAAAAAATAAATGTGCAAGTGCAATGAAAATAATTGAATGTACAACACTCTTGGTGGTTGAACGGCCAATTCCTTCAGCGCCGCCTGTTGTTGTTAAACCTTGGTGGACAGCGATACTGGCAATTATGACCGCATCTGCAATACTTTTTGTGAGTCCTATCAAAACATCATTTGCGCTGATAGCTTGAATTGTTTGGTCGATATAATGGCTGCTCGGGATTCCAAGTTGAATTGTAGAAAATAAATATCCGCCTGCAATGCCAATTACATCGGCAAAAAT
The DNA here is from genome assembly GCA_029933535.1 of bacterium. GTDB lineage: Bacteria > Auribacterota > UBA3054 > UBA3054 > B51-G9 > B51-G9. Next base: position 1,161 of record JAOZNZ010000402.1, read on the forward strand.
AGTTAAACATGGCAAAGCAATAAAGAGAGCAACAAATTTTGGTACCACAATATATTTTGTGACACTTACTCCCATTGCGCGAAGAGCATCCATTTCTTCTGACGCAACCATTGAACCGAGTTCTGCTGTGATAGCTGAACCGCTTCTGCCTGCAGTTAAAAGCGCGGCAAGCAATGGGCCAAGTTCACGAACGATAGCCATAGCAACTAGGTTAGCGATATAAATTGTAGCGCCGAAGTTTTGCAATTGAGCTGCCGCTTGAATCGCAAGAATAAGTCCCATTATTCCGGCTACAAGCGCCACAATACTAAGCGATCGCATACCGCGTTCAGATATTTCAAAAAGAGTTCGCGAATAACGGAAACCATGTTTGAAAAAAGGTCCGAGCAAAGTCCAGAATGTTATGTCCTCAAGTAATTTAGTAGTAGCAACAATATTATGCCATGAAGTTACGACCCAGCTTAATGTGTTATCTACAACAGGTATTTCATTATGCTTGATAAGATGGATCGCAGCCGGCTTTCTGTAAAGCATAAAATTAATCGATTTATGAATGTTTTCCGGAATGCTGTTTAATGTCCAGCTAATATTACGACTGTCAAGCTTCTTGAGAAAATCAGCAAGAAAAGCTGTGCTGGAAGAAGGCCACACAGGTACTGCCGCACAATCGATCAGAACGTGTGAGTTTTTCTCGCTTCGAAGCTTCTTGAAATTAGCTTCACCTTCAGCAAGGTTAAATTCCGGTGAAATATGTATAATATGTTGCGGAACCATTTTAAATTCAATAATTCAATATTCAACAACTTGTCCCGAGACTCACAGAGTGAGTGCTCGTGGAAGAAATGTTCAATCACAAAGTAAAATCCCCTCTTGAGAGGGGTGCCCGATAGGGCGGGGTGTGTTACTTTTAGATTGCTTGTTTTACTGTTGATTATTGAGTGTTAAGTTTTTTTAATCGTCTCAATCGTCTCAATCGTTCAATAATATCCCCTGCACGACTTTAAGCGCGTCGGTTGTTTCTTTCACATCATGTGTCCTGAAAATCTTTGCACCGCGTAAATATGAAATTATATGCGCGGCAAGTGATCCTGCAAGCCGATCATCAGTTTTTTTGCCGGTTAAATCTCCTATAAATTTCTTTCTTGACGCACCGATTAACATCGGAAAACCTAACACGTTAAGTTTATCAAGATTATTAATTAAAAATTCATTGGCTGAAAACGTTTTTCCAAATCCTATTCCAGGGTCAATAACAATTTGCTCTTCTTTTATGCCGAAATTAATCGCCTCAGCAGTTCTCTTTTTTAGAAAATCTATTACATTCTCTAATACATCTCCTTTATCAAGTGGTGCATTTTGCATCGTTGACGGTTCGCCGTGCTTATGCATTAAAATAACACCAACCCTGCTTTCTTTGATTACAGAAAACATCTCGGGATCCGCCATAGCACTAATGTCATTTACTATTGATGCTCCGGCACGAATTGCTTCTTTTGCAACTTCGGCTTTATAAGTATCAATTGCGATAGGCAATTTTATAGAAGACGATATCTTACTGATAACAGGAATTACGCGATGCAATTCTTCGCTTATCTCAACAGGTTTCGATCCCGGTCGCGAAGATTCACCGCCAACATCAATTATTCCCGCACCATCTTTGGCCATTTGAACAGCCGATTCTAAAGCAATGCCCGGATTTATATTTTTTCCGCCATCGTAAAATGAGTCGGGCGTGACATTCAGAATACCCATGACAAGTGGATTCTCAAGAGAAATAAAATTGTCGCGTATTGACCAATTCATAAATTGAAAATTATAAAATTGTGCTTGTTCTCCGAAACGCATTCATTCCTTATCCGTCCCATCCGTCCCATCCGTCCCATCCGTCCCATCCGTCCCATCCGTCCCATCAGTCCCATCAGTCCCATCAGTCCCATCAGTCCTATCCGTCCCATCAGTCACGTTTGTCTTATCAGTTTTATCCTCCTTATCCGTCTCGCGTTCGATTTTTCCACCCTCAATCAATATGTTAACTTCATCACCGTCAATTACTTCGTATTTCATCAGCGCTTCACCTATTGCATCTAATTTATCACGGTTATCAGTTAGAATTTGTGTGGCTTTGGCTTCCGCCTCATCAATAATTTTTCTGATTTCCCTGTCAATGTTTCTTGCAGTTTCTTCGCTGAAATCTTTGTGTTTATCAATTTCTCTGCCGAGGAAAATATGTTCTTCGCGTTCGCCGTAAGCGAGTGGTCCCATTGAATCACTCATACCCCATTCGCATACCATTTTTCTTGCGATATCTGATGCATATTTAATGTCAGATTTCGCTCCTGAAGAAATATCATCAAAAACTATTCGTTCTGCAATCCTTCCAGCCATTAAAGTGGCGAGTTGAGCTTTAAATTCATTTTTAGTGTAATGATATTTATCCTTTTCCGGGAGCTGCATTGTTGCGCCGAGATAAGCAATGCCACGCGGAATAATTGTTACTTTGTGAAGCGGCTCGCATTCAGGTATTATAACAGTAACAAGCGCGTGACCTGCTTCGTGCCAAGCAGTTCTGCGTTTGTCTTTTTCGTCCATATTTCTACTTTTTCTTTCACGGCCGAACCGAACTTTATCACGTGCTTCTTCAAGAAATTCCTGAGCAACATTATTTTTGTCATTTCTTGCTGCCATTAAGGCGGCTTCGTTTACAAGATTGGCAAGCTCAGCTCCGGAAAATCCGGGCT
>JAOZNZ010000403.1 GCA_029933535.1 bacterium
AACTACTTTTGAGAAATATACCGGTTACGCGTTTGAGCATTCATTAAAAAAGCTTTGTGAAAATAAAAAAATAATTCCTATTCATCTTGCGCTGCAAACCGCATTTGGGTTGGCACTTTCATCAAAAAGAAAAAATGAACCGATACCGGATGAAGTTGGAAAAATTATCAAAAAAACCATTTCTTCGCCACAGGAAAACGGCTTATTTAAAGTGATGCATAAAAATGGGAAATGGTTGAACGGAAGCGTTTTTCCGGATATGCCTCCGCAATATAAAAATGAAGCTGTTCGACTCGCCGATTTGTCAAATGTTTGTTATATATTATGCCGTTATTATAATGAAATAGAAAAAAAGCAGGAGATTTTAGATTTCGTTGTTGCTTATGCTGAAAGGTTGACATTGCTTCAGAAAGACGGCGGACACATTCCGGCGTGGGTGAAATTTGATACAGGCAAATCACTTCGCTTTTGCGCAAAAAGCGCTGAGACATCTGTACACACAATTTTTCTTTCTGAACTCGCGAAAATAAAACCGGAGAAAAAATATTTGAGCTGCGCGCGACGCGCGGTAAATTTTATTATCCGGAAAATTTACTCTACAGGCAGATGGGAAGACACGGAATTATTTTATACAACATCGCTGCAGTGGAAATATAAAAAACCAAAACGTAAAGACTCAATCCAAAATAATTTTTCTGTTAGTGTGGCTGCTATTCGCAATGCTGCAGATGCTTTGTTAAAACTTTATAATTTAACCGGTACTCCAAGATATTTGGCTTATGGCGAAAAAATTATTGACCAACTTTCGCTTTACCAGCAAATTTGGCAGCCGCCTTTTATTCCATTACAGTGTTTCGGTGGTTTTGGCTCGATGAACACTGATATTCAATGGCTTGACTCTGTGCAGTCTTTATCCGCGAAAACTTATTTTGATTACTACAAACAAACAGGCAGGGGAGAACTTTTCTCACGAGGAATTGCAGCTTTGAGAGCATCATTTGTATTAATGAACTGCCCTGAAAATGAAGATTTAATTTCTCAACTTGATAGTACGAAGAAAATGGATAAAGGTTATATTTTTCCTTATTGCTTCCCTTCAGTTCATAAACAAAAAATTACCTTGCCGGAATTCGATGAATTAAATTGGATTGCGGGACAAATACTTTCTGTTACAGAAGAAATTTTTGAAGAATATGGTGATTTATATGTAGATACAAAACGCCAACGCGCTTTCGGAATTAATGGCGTTAAAGTAAAAAAAGTTGAATCCGATTTAGCAGGTCTCGCAGTTTACGGTGAAGAATTTCTTGGAAAGGCGCGTGGAATTTCTGTGAAAACAGATACAGGAACTTCATTCCAGGCGAAAATAAAAAAAGCATCTATGTTTGAAGTGCAGGTGTAATTTATTTTGCAAAACAAAATAAATTATAGTAAGGGTTACTCGAAAAGGATTAGCAAACCAGATGTCCGATAAGGACAAGAGTTATTAGCCTGTGGTTTCAACCACAGGATCGGGAAATCAAACATATCCGCCCGAAAAGGGCGGAACAAACAACAACAAAAATTGTTAGTAACCATTACTTTGTGTCGTTTGTCTCAAAAAATGTACCGCCCTTTTCGGGCGGAATATGGTTATTAATCGTATTCCTCGCATTAAAATGCGAGGCTAATTGCTTGCGCCGCTTTGCGGCTGAACCCTTTTCGAGCTTCCTCTAATTAGTGGTCAGGCACTAACTTGCTAAGCCGGAGAAAATAACTATTGATTTTAATTAACTATATTGGTATAATCTCACTTGAATAATTATTTTGAGATGCGATGAAAGAAAATAAATTTAAAATTGCTTTTTTATGTTTGATCTGCTATTTAATTGCTCAGCCTTTTATATCAGACAAAGCAACGGTATTGCGTGCCGTTTTTATGTATGGACTGGTAGTTGGTTTTTTGTTTAGTCCATATCTACTTTCAAAAAGCAAAAAATGGTTATTTTTCGGTGTGATTTCAATATCTATTGTTTTGGTATTAGATATAATTCATTATAGTAACGACGTATACTTTTATTCGACAAATATTTTTGAGCTTATAATTCATTTTATAGTTATAATGTATCTTTTTCAGCACATTACATCTGCAGAAGAAACAACTATTGATTTAGTTTATGCCAGTTTATTAGGATATTTTTTGCTTGCAATCGGTTTTGCTCATGCTTATGAGGTATTAACTAATTTAGGGTATATGGAATTTAAACCGCTTAAAACGGTTGTTGATAACGATTGGAATTATCTCTATTATAGCTTTACAACTCTTACTACTCTCGGCTATGGAGATATAGTTCCTGTTTCGCCGGTGGCTAGAAGATTATCAGGTATTGAAGCTGCGACCGGAGTGCTTTATGTTGCAGTATTCATTGGTCGTTTAATAGGAATGCATAGTATTATGAGCAAAAACAAACAAAATTAATAAAACATAACAAAAACAATAAAAACTAAAATGAAAAAAATATTAATACAGGCTTTAGCTATAGGAATTATTTTCTCAATGGTTTCGTGCGGTAAGAAAGTAGAAGAGAAAAAAGAACAGGTGTGGAATGTTAAAATGTTGACAATCGGTTCAAATACAACTTCCATAAACTATAATTATCCGGGACAAGTTAAAGCAACTGATTCCGCTGACCTTTCTTTTGTAGTTGCAGGCAGAGTGTTAGAGCTGCCGATAAAAGAGGGAGCTTTTTTGACAAATGGACAGCTGGTTGCAAAACTTGACCAACGTGATTTTATGGCCAACCTGAAATCCGCTAAAGCCGAACAAGACCTTGCACAAACGCAGTTTGACAGTTTTGAAAAGCTTGTCAATCAAGGTGTTATTTCACAGGATGAATTTAATCAAAAGAAAAGAAATTTAAATGTTACGCTTGCAGATGTTAAAACAGCGGAGAAAGCACTTGAAGACTCTGTCCTTAAAGCACCGTTTGATGGTACAGTGGGCAGAAGATATATTGATAATCATCAGGATGTAGCCATTAATCAACCGATTATACAATTCCAGAATTTAACGAGTCTTGATATTCTTATTAATATTCCTGAAAACGATGTGATACGCGGTAAAGGAGATAAAACTATTAAAGAAACAGCGAAAACACTTAAAGCTGATGTTTCTTTCGCTGCAATTCCAAACAAAAAATATAAAGTAACTTTGAAAGAATTTAGTACAATTGCCGACAGTGATACTCAAACATATCCTGTCACATTTATAATGGAAAAGCCCGAAGATGCCAACATTATGCCAGGTATGACAGCCACAATAAATATTGATCCTGATTCATTACCCGGAGAAGAAGCCGAAGAATCTTCGGTCACTGTGCCTATTAATGCTGTAATATCCGATCCTAACGGTACACCTTATGTATGGGTAGTTGACTCCGCAACGATGACAGTACAAAAACGGGATGTAAAGGTTGGTGAGATGAAACAAGGTAAGATTAATATTGAAAGCGGAGTTAAAAAAGGAGATAGAATAGTTGTATCAGGAACTCAATCACTATCAAACGGCTCGAAAGTAAAAGAATATAAAAAATTCTTTTAATTTTGGATTTATGATTTGTGATTTTGGATTTTAATTTGTAAAGTTATAAGGTTGCGCTATGCGCTTAAGGTTATTCGCTTTGCTCACTTAAGGTTATAAGGTTCGAATAACGAATAACGAATAACGATTAACGATTAACGATTAACGATTAACAATTAACGAACTACTTACCCCTGGCGAATATGAATATAGCTGAAACAACAATAAAAAATAAAGTTATAACAATCGTTTTAATATTTCTTGCCGTTTTTGGAGGTATTATCTCTTATCAACAAATGGGACGTCTCGAAGATCCTGAATTCACAATTAAGGATGTTC
>JAOZNZ010000404.1:0-1309 GCA_029933535.1 bacterium
TCAGGTGTCAGGTGTCAGTAGGGGCATCCCTATGTGGTTGCCCTATTCAGGTTTTGCGTAGTATGCGGTGCGGTATTCAAAGTTCGGTGTTCGGTATTCAGTATTTGCAAAGCACCCGGCGTATGCCGGGATATTGGATTATAACAAAATAAATAACTTTTTACAATAATATCTAAAAGCTTTTCAACAAGCACTGTAAAATTTCACTTCATCACTCCATCGCTCCATTACTCCAAAGTATTTCGGTCGCTTCGCGCCCGCGCAGTAAATGTCGCTATCGCGCCTTTATTCCTGCACTCCACATCTATTCCACTCTGAATAATGTGATTCCGTTAAATGTTGCCAGGCAATTATCGGCACTAACTCCAACCTGTGATTTTGGCCATCTGCCCGGTATTTCAAGTTCCTGTTTTCCGTTAATCATGATGAGAACTTTGTCCTGAAGTTTGACTGAACGGATATTAAATGATGGTTCGCTTTCAACATAAGCGTATGCGCGAGCTACCTGACAATGTGTTCCTGGTTCAACCATTAATTTCACGCGAAGCCAATCTGTTTCTATGGCATTGAAATTCAGAATATTTTCTTTTTGTTCTGCTTTTTTCACAAATTTCCAGTTGCCTTTTTTATCCCGGTATTGTATTTTAAAATCTAACGGTTTTGAGAATGGAGCGTGATTTTCAAATCGCAGTTTTACGCCGGAAATGAGTCCAACTCGTTTTAGATGCATATCAACAAATTCTATTCTGCTGTTATCGTCTGCATTGAGAATTGTCCATTCATAAATTCCGGAACTGAATTCTTTTAGAGATTTTACTTCCATTTTCATCGCGGTGGTTTTCACCGACTCAAAACGTACAACATTAAGTTTGTTAATAGTTGTTGCAAAAGTTGAGCCTTTCTTCAAACGAACGGATTCCCAGGCGCCATCGTAGCGTTTCCAAAACAGTTCCCAGGATTTTGGAACTCTGCACTCACCGCCGGTAATTCTGTCATCGTACCAAATAACTTCTATTCCATTAATTTTTCTTGATTCATCAAAATCATATTGTATCCATTCACGTGTGCCGCGATGATCCCAGAACGAAAACAGTGGAAGCTGTTCTTTTGAAGAAACTGCAATCAAGCCGTCAGCAGCAGCTTCAACAGAATTTTTTTCACCGCAAAACGAGGATGATATATGAAGATTTGACGGAACTTCCGGTAAAAGTTTCCGCAAATAAAGCCGTTGCCAACTTGCCAGATCTTTTTCTATCCGCTGAATATTTTTCCCTTTCCGTTTGCCGGAAACAACTAAACGATGAGTTAG
>JAOZNZ010000404.1:1409-3893 GCA_029933535.1 bacterium
GTTAACTCCCCGCCTTTATAAGGAGGGGTGCCCGCAGGGCGGGGTGGTTGATTTTGTATTGTTACTTGAGTTGAAAATTCGTATGAATCCAATAAATCACCTTTTGTGCAAACAACTTTATTTTTATGTGCGTCAAGAATCAATCCGTATTTTTTGTTTGCTTTCACATTTTCTTTTTTGCCGATAACAGGTTTCCAGCTGCGAATCCTGTTGTCATATTCATCCCAACCGATTGTGTAAACTACCGCGTCAAAAGCTGCACGTGTTTTTTCTGCGAAAAGACCGGGAAGACCGGGTTTGCCTGAAGGAATTCTTAACGGTTTATCAAGTGTCAGGCGGGTGTCATCAATCCAAATTTCCGCACTGTTTCCATTTTTTTCAAAACGAATTTGATGATAAACAGAATAATTGAAATTTTCGGGTAGAGAGTAGGATTTGATAATGCGGCTAACACCCCCAGCCCTATCGGACATCCCTCTCCCCGATGGAATACTCGGATTCTTCGACAAGAGGGGACTACTACTTACGACGCAACGCTTCTTTTTATTGTCAAGATAAATTCTCAGCCAATTATTTTCGTCAGTCTGCCATGCAACAATTCCATATTTTCCTTTTTTATTTCCAAGCGGTTTAACCCACGCCTGAAAAAGATAGTTTTGGGCTGGTTTAGCGCGAATTAATGCTATCGCGGATTTGATTGGCGGAGAATTGAATTTCCAGTTGCCTGCTGCTTCAGCCTGGTCGTCAACAATTCTCCAATCTCCATCATAATATTTCCAATCTTCTTTAGGAAGAGTGCTAAGCCTGTCTAATCTGTGAGAATCAAAATTATCGGAGAAAGTTGCCTGATAAGGTTCAGGCTGATATTGCGGGGGACGAGAACCTGTCGGACCGTCAATATAAAGTTCACGGTCAAAGAAAAAAGTTCGGTTGATTCCCTGACAATGCGGGCCTTCATTCCACAACGCGAAATAAATTATGTACCATTCAAAACCGTTTGGGCCGCGTAAAAGATTTGGCTGCCCGGTATTCCATATCAAATCGTCTTCAAGTTTGTCGCCTGCATCTATTAATCCGATATCAAGATATCTTTCATCACGAGGGCCGTTGCAATGAACAGCAATAACGTTTGTTCCAATATGTAGAGCGTTGATATCTTTTTTTGAGAGTTCAACAAGTCTTGGACCTGCCCAACGTGAGTTAGTATGAACCAGTGTGCCATTGAAATATATTTCTGCGCTGTCAAGATGACGTACTTTCAGTTGAAGATTTGTTGAAGGCAGTTTGGAAAGTTCAAACTCAAGGCGCATCCAGATATCATTATCCCGCCATGGTGTTTTAACGTTGTGATTTCTTGAATTTTTGCGTACCGGCCATCCGAAAGCTCCTGCTTCTTTTTTCCAGGACTTTGATTTCGAAAAATCAGGTGAAGCCCAATTAGCATCCGGCTTATCAGTTGTGAAATTCCATTTGGGTCCGCCGTTGACTCCCCAGGGAATTATTGTTTTTACAGTGTCTGTAATTCGTTCGTCGCTTTGTTCTACTACCGGGTAAGGATATTTAGAAGCTTCATTAAATCCGAGTGGAGAATCAGCAACGGCACATCCCATCAAATAATTTCCATATTGTGTACCTGTATGATTCGCAGCGTAAAGCATATAACATTTATCACGATAACGGATAACTTCCTGTCCCTCGAGAATTTTTCCTGTCAGCGTTTCCCAGCAGACAGGTCGAGGGTCGAGAAGCCGAATGGGTTTACCTTTAAGTTTCTCCGGATTTTCCATTTCCTGTCCAAAGATAATATTTCCCCTGTCAAATTTTACGGTATAGAAATAAAGTTTTCCATTTTCGTCAACAAATAAAAAAGGATCAATATCTCCATCAAACGGTTTGGTTAAGCTTCTGTCTGTGTATGGCCCTAAAGCTTTTTCGGCAGTGGCATAAGCAACACCATTCCAGTAAAAGTAAAATTTTCCGTTAACATATTTTAATCCCGGAGCGTGCATGTCAACTGTGTGCCCTTTGCCGGTCCAGGTTAATTTAGTTCTGAAAAAATTGTATGGACCTTTCCAATTAGTTAAATCAGACGAGGTTAGCATGAGCCCGGGAAGAACAGTGCCGGTAATGTAATAAGTACCGCGATGCTTCATCACACCGCAATCGGCACATCGGGCAACCGGATTAGTAAGTTGAGCAGCGTTAACGAAACAAGCTGTAGAGATTAAGAAGGGGAGCAGTAGTATATTTTGCATCATATTTTTGTTGTAGTTTAAAAAATTATAGCAAAAGGGTTTGTTTCTTGCAAACGACTAAGGCAGAAAAAATTCGGGAAAATCAAACAGCTATAGGGAATATTGTGGCAAATATCCTCCTCTTTTGTTATAATATTTGTGTTAATACTATATGTACAGCATTATACAACCCACTTCCAGCGACTAAATTGCGAGAATCAATAAAATTATTAGAAATTATCATTTGTTT
>JAOZNZ010000405.1 GCA_029933535.1 bacterium
TTATTTCTCATTGCGCTTTCGCTTTAATGGCAGGCAAGCCTTTGTTTGATGTTACTCTCGGTGATCCGAGTTATGAATACAAATCTGTTAAAGGGATTAATTCTTATATTCTTGCTGATATAAAACAACGTACAGTTAATGAAAGAAAGTATTCTGAATATTATAATCTTCAGGATTTTAAAGCAAACCAACGATTTTACCGTGTTCATATTCCTGTAATTATAAAGCCCAATTTTTCCTCTTTGCCAGATGTAGTCAATTTATCGTATTCATTTTCTTTTGAATCCATATACAGGAAAAAAGTAGATAACAAGAAACAAACAATCAGATCAGCAATTAATTTCCCGTTTAAATGGGAAAAAATTCCCCTTTCAACCGGCGTTTCTACAAAATGGACTGTCTCTTCTGAATGGATGGTGAAAAGCGATAAAGATATTTGGGATAATTGTGATATTCTCGTTGAAAACAGCTTTGGTAAATTGAAAATCGTTAGTAAAGAAAGTAAAAGCGACCGATGGGCTCAACCGCTTGTTGATTTATATTTTCCGTTTTCCATAAGTTACTGGTCAGACCAAAAAGGATTTGATAATCTATGGCCAACCGAAACTTTTCCGGAACTTGTGTATCGTGAAGTGAAGGGTAATGAAGTTTTTTTAGGATGCAGTGTACAGGTTTTCCCACCTGATTCCGATGATTTATCTTGTGGAACGTTAGAGATAGATGATTTGAGCAAATTATTTAACAATTTAAAAAAGAATTGGATTAATCCATATAAAAATAAAAATGTTTATACCAATTTATGGAAAGAAAGCAGCTGGGCCGCAAAATACAATAAAATCGCCGATCAGAGATTGAAAGCAGCTTTTCTATCCCGTATTTGTCATAAATTTCCCAATGACAGCGATGCCGCAGAAATGCTTTTAAAACAATTGGCTATAAATAAAGATAGCGAAAAAGCAGGACGCATTTATGTGAAATGCAAAAAAAAATGGCCGCTTTGGCCGGAACACTGGTTTAAAATTTACCTTTCATCAGTGAAAGACGAACCTACACGCCGGGCTTTGCTAATGGCGTTTCGACGCGAACAACCTAATTCCGGTTTCGCGCTTGATAAGCTTACCTACTCGCTTATAAAAGATGAGCGTACCGGTCCGGCTAAACGTCTGACAGACACCTGGCAATCAATTGAGCCAAGTAATATTTACGTTTATGCCGCACAAATCGACATAGCAAAATTAAATGATAATGATGATAAATTAAGGATTGCTTACAATCAGGCAATTAGATTCGCCCTACCTGTCCGAACGAACATTTGTTTAAGCGGTCCCGGATATAATTTGTATGTGAAGGGATGCAATCTTCTTAAAGCCGGCAAAACTGATGATGCGCTCAGATACTTCCGGAAGACGCTTACTGTTACAAATTCCGTTTCGTGTCATCTTCGTATTGGCGATGCCTATTTAAAAGCCGGTATCGCTGCTTCCGCGATTAGGTCATATAAAAAAGCTTTAAATTTATCTCCAAATCATCCTGCTGCTTTATCAGGAATTTTGCATTCCTATAATAAAGCTAAGAATTCGCATTCCGAAAAACCTTACCAAAAAAGCTTGGAAAACGTTATATCGCCATTGGTTAAAAAAGAAATTTTAAAGAAAAATTGGACTAACGCAATCGCTCTCGCAAAATATGTTCTTGATGCTTATCCGGATTCTTTTACTATGTCATGTGCATATATCCGTTCACTCATTCATCTCGGTTTGTTTGGCCAGGCAAGTGAAAAACTTTATAAATTAAACAACACCCGCCGATTTGACGCGCAAACGAATATGCTATGGGCTGAACTCATAATGTCGATTTACAATGACAAAAGTGTTTTAGTTTTAAGTAAAAATAAAATTGATTGGCTTGAACTCGCAATTAAAGCATGGGAAAAAGTCAGCGAATCATCACCGGCATATCCTGTCGCTTATCTTGAGCAAGCTATTCTTAATTTACAGAAGCAAAATTATTCCCGTGCTTATCTTGCATTAAAAAAATGTTATAAAATATCCCCTTCTCCGGAACTTGCGATTTGGATTGCTGATATTTGTATGCAAAAAACGGATAAAAGTCCTAATATGACTCTGCCTGACCATACATCTAAAACTTTTGCAGCAGAAGCGGTTAACTTTTATATCAAAGCAAATGAATCGGCAGATAATAAATTCTACTCTCCTGAATCTTGTATCGGCCGTTTCCGTGCGGCAAAACACGAATCCAAAAGCGGTGCGGATTATAACGCTTATTTGAGAAAAGCGTCACGTGTTTTCCCGGCTTCACCTGAAATTCGAGCGGCGCAAATAAAAGCTTACGCCGATGCAGGTGCTACTGCTCCGGCTCTTTGGGTACCTTACACGAATGCTCTTGAGAATTTGCGGCCTGTAAGTTACCAGGTTTTATCTTGTCTGGGGAAGATTTATGGTTTACGAAAGATTAATAAAAGCAATATTTTAATGAAAGCAGCATTGAATGATCTGTTTTGGAGCACCATTTTTTTCAAAAATACTCATTCAAAAAATGAAATCACATCACCGCAAAAAGTATATACAATTAAAAGCCAATCCGGTTTTCGATTTGTCTTAAAAAAACATATTTTTGTTCAGCCGGGTGGAGCTTATGAATGGTTTGCCTTTCGGTCAAAATATACCTCCGGTGATTTAAAAAGCGGGAAAACATTATGGTGGCAGAAGCGGAAACTTTTTTCTGATGCATACACTAAAATAAAAATAGCTTATAATTCAGCCGAAAACAGAACCGGGGATGTGGTAATTTGTCATGCAGCTGTTAAACGTGATCTCTGTCGTTCGTTTATGCTTATCGAAAATAGTCCGGCATCGGCATATAACAGTGAATTACGAAGAATTTATTTTCTTCCTGTCTCTTCTCCGCCAAAATATCATAGCAGGGGTTTTTATAATTCAGAGGCTAAACGGTTGGGAAGGCTGAAGATTGATGTTCCTAATATTTTTAATCAGATTGTTAAAAATCCATTGCCACCAAGAAGTTCAGGCAGTTCGGCTCTTCCGCCTGCAGTCCGTCATTTTTATTTACCTGAAACAGTATTACAAAATCTTTTGCCGGATTTTCTGCAAGACATTCTGCCCACGAAAAATATAGAAAGCATGCAACCGCTGGAAAAAGTTAATTATATTTCAATGCCGGATGATAATAAAGAAATAATATTATGGCATGAAAAAGGTCCACGGCAAAGAGATTCAAGTTGTAATTTCACAGATGACGGAATGATTATTCATCAAATCCCTGAAAAGGATGCTGATTCATGGAAAGGTAGTGGGATTTATCCGTTAACCCGCAATCATCAGATTCCATATCTTAACAGTTTTTTCGATAAACCGCTTACGGGAGAAATTCAAGACATAAGTATTGGTACAGCGAATTTGGATCCGGAATTTCCTCCCGTTTTTTCTTTTATTTTTTCCCCTTCCCCTGCTGCAGCATCTTACATGAAATGGAATGACGAATGTTTGACATTAGAATTGACGTGGATAAATACTTCCAACGCTGTTTTAAAAGTTTTTGTTAAAAGTTACCAGCTGGAGGATGGATTATTATACGACAATCCCGGAATAAAGATTGGAGAGGAAAACATAATTACTCCTATAGACATTCATATAAAAATAGGGAGTAGAAAGGTTGATATTTTTTCAAAAAGCAGCAGCGAGATAAATTCATTGGAGAAAATAATCAGCAGTTTTCATGATCTGTCAAAATTCGCCTGGCGGAAGGGAGTTTATTTTGGTGTTCAAACCAAAGCATGTCCCTCCCCTGTAGATTATAAGGTTAAAGACTTTCATTTTGGGAAGGAAGAAGAATAAGAATTGCCCA
>JAOZNZ010000406.1 GCA_029933535.1 bacterium
TGATACACAAAATCACTACAGAAATATTACATCAACAGAACGGTAATGTTGAATATTATTATCAAGAAATATCCGAACCGGATTCCACAAATAACACAGCCGATATTTCTCCTGTTCCGGTATCGCGTAAAGTAAATATTATTTCCAACACTGAAGAGTTGCCTAAAACTCCCCTGCCGAAAAAGAAAAGAAAAAAGAAAAAACCTCAAATAAAAACAATAACTTATGTTGACACAGTAAACATTAAAATAAGAACCTTGCCGGATAATGCGCCCCTGCTTTCTGATAAAATCGGAATGAAGGACTCTATTGAGCCATTCAACAGAGCCATGTTTAAAGTAGATAATGTTTTGTTCACTTATGTTTTTCACCCGATGAGTAAAGTTTATTCTTATGTTGTGCCTGAATATTTCCGAAATGGGTTTAAAAGAATGGATTATAATATTCAAATGCCTAAAAGACTTTTTAATAATCTGCTTCAGGCAAAATGGGAAGGCGCAGGTATTTCTTTTTCAAAATTTATGGTTGATACTACTGTTGGTGTTGTTGGTTTTTACGACCCTTCATACGAATGGTTTGGCTGGGAAAAATATGATGAAGATTTGGGACAGTCTCTTGGAAAATGGGGTGTGGGTCCCGGATGTTATGTTTATATTCCAATAATCGGTTCTTCATCTGTTCGTGATGGTCTCAGCCTTATTGTTGATGACCAGATGGATCCGAGAGCATGGATTCCTTTTGGCGGGTCAGGTATAAGATTTGTTATGAGATTCAATAATTTCACATTGGATTCAAACGGTATTGAGCAGCAGTTAGAGGAATATTATGATAGTTATTCTTTAAAAAGAGATTTCTGGTATATGAAAAGAACTGCCAATATAGCAAAGTAATTATATTAAAATTATAAATGATAAATTTTAAATTCCAAATTATTTCTCTCCTTCTGATCGCTAACGCTTTATCAGGCATGATAGTTAAACTTGACGGATACTCCAATCAGGGACCTCATGTTGATACTTTGAGATATGTTTCGCTTAAAGTAAAAGATTGGGACTTTTTTAAAGATGGTAAAAATATAGAAGTTAACGTTTTGAAAAATAATGGTGATGACGAATTAACTTATAAACTATGGCTGCAGGATAAACCGGCACCACTTATAATTATCATTCCGGGACTGGGAGGAATTTACTCCGGGATTGCTCCTACCGCTCTTGCCGAAATCTTTTTTAATAAAGGAAGTTCTGTTTTAATCATAAGCAATCCGTTTTCCTGGGAATTTCTTCTGAGTGCATCATCAAGACTCACTCCCGGTTACACACCTGTCGATGCTCGCGACACATACAACGCACTGAATATTATTATTAAAGATGCTAAAAAAAGATACGGCAAAAATATTTTCCCGAAAAAAGTCCTTCTCGGGTATTCTCTCGGCGCACTTAACACGTTGTTTATCGCCGACATTGATTCAAAAGAAAAAAAGATTAATTTTGACAGATTTGTCGCTTTAAGTCCGCCAGTTAATCTTTTATACGGATTAAACCAACTTGATAATTATTATGATGTATGGAGAAAATGGCCGGATGATAAAATAGAACAAGTTAAAAATAAAGCTATTCATTTGTTTGAAAATCCACCTGTATCAGGAACAAACAATTTGCCTATTACATCTGAAGAAGCACAATTTGCCATAGGTGTTACTTTTAAAATCATACTTGAAGAAACTATCGAAGCTATACATTCAAGAAAAGACTTTGGCGTACTCAAAATTCCATTTAAATCTTCAAGCCGGCGTAAACTTGAAAAAGAAATTGAACGTATAAGTTATAAAGATTATCTGAATACTTTTCTAAAAACATCTTATTCTGATTTGTTCGGAAGAAAAATTTCCATTAAAGATTTAAGCAAAAAAGCAAGCCTGCCGGCAATCCAAAATACTCTTTTGACTAATCAAAAAATTAGAATCATACATACTACTGATGACTTTTTACTTACTAATTACGATCGTAAATGGTTGAAAACAGTTATGGGCGATCGATTGCTCTTTTTTAATCATGGTGGACACCTGGGGTATTTTAATAATCCAACCGCTCAAAATTACATTATAAAGGCTATCAAAGGTGCAAAATTTAATAAAGATACTTCCAAAAAAAGCCGGAAAACTACTCCAAAATCTAATGTCGTAAAAGCTGAAAAACAAATTATAAATGATTTTAACTCCACCGTGAAAGAAATTGACGTTTCCGTTAATCCTAATAATAATAACTTCAATCTACCGCCAAACACTACTACAACTATCGTCAGAGTAACTGTCGAACCAAAAAAGAAAGTAATAAAGAAAAAAAGCGTTAGCCGAAAAGGCATTATTCTTGAAACAATGGAATGATACCTTTAAGTTGGTAGTTGATAGTTGGTATTTATAGTAACCAAAGCATCTTGCTTTGGGTTGGTAGTAAAAAGCTATTTTCGAAATAGTGTTAGAAAAGTAAAGAAATTTATATTTTCCGTGTATTCAATATGTTCCGTGGTAAAAAAAGAAGCAAATACTAAATTCATCCCGAGGCGCTAGTGCGCTCGGGACGAATTTCCTGACTACTGACACCTGACACCTTTATCCCGGCGTAGCATCGTGAAGCCGGATGACACCTGATCACCCATGCTCTCATACATCTTCCTTCTCATTTCTGCTTTTTTAAGCGCCTACATCCTTGGCGCGTTTCAGTTTTATATGCTCGAATATCTTGTCGGGCAGTATGGGGATACAAGCCGCGATTGGCTCATTCAGACAATTTCAGCAATAATTACAATTGGTCCGGTAATAATTTACGCCGTTTCGGCTCCATTGGCTGCCTCAATAAGAAAAAGTCGTGTAATGGCGTTAAGTTTATGGTTCGGGATGATCGTTCTTCTAATCGGCGGACTTACTAACTGGATTGGCTCTCCATTTTTATATCTTGTAGTTTTAGGTCTCGCTCTCGGAGTTTATAGTGCCGGAAAAATGGCTTCCGTTCCTCTGGCAAGCTTTACAATCGGAAAATCTACCGCGTTAACTAATGCAATAATGTCGGTTGTCTTTTTATTTGGAATTCTTTCCGGATTGCCAAGCGGAACAATGTTTTACAATCATTTCCCGGAACACACTTATTTGTTTTTCTTAACAGGACTTGGCATTGCAGGCCTATGCGGATTACAATGTAAATTTTCTTGTGAGCAAACAAGTTCATTCGTAAAAGAAGAAAAAAAATTAATTTCAGAAACACAAAATTTATATAAAAAATACGCTCTCTTGCTTACCAGCAGCCCAATACTTTGGGGCATCGCAGGCGCAGCAAATATGGCGATCACCGCTCTTGTTGTCAGGGAAAAACTTGCCACGCCGCAAATGGCTGCTTTTATTCCTCTGTGGGCGGCTTTTGGAGTGATTGCAGGAACACTTGTCTCCCCTGTTTTTAATAATTTCAGATACAAAGTTGCAGCAATATCGGCATTATTTATGTTAATAATAATTCCTTTTTTTCCCGCGGCGTCTTTTTCATATTTAATAGTTACTCTTACAACTGTAATTTTAGGTTTCTTTTTTGGAATTGCCACAAATTTAATCGATTCCTCTTTTCTTGAACTTGTCGGTAAAGAAAAAAAAGAAGGTACCGGCGCTGCACTGCAAAGTGCGATGCTCGCTCTTTGCACAGTTGTGATAGGCAGCGGAGTCGGTTTAGCTTTAAAAAACAATATTATCCCCCCCAACGCGCAATTCATTGTCCTTTCGCTAATAACTCTCATCCCGGTGATTCTTGCGATAATTTTGGTGAAACGATATAAGTTAATAGTTATTTAGGTGCAGGTGTCAGGTGTCAGGTGTCAGGTGTCAGGTGTCAGGTGTCA
>JAOZNZ010000407.1 GCA_029933535.1 bacterium
CTGAAAAAGTTAATAAAGTTAATAAAGGTCAAAATTATATTGATGATGTTGATGCCAAATTATTGAAATCTCTTGTTAAATCAGGTAAACTTAAAGCAACAAGCGATTATTCAGTTCTTAAAAAAATAGATTGCGTTTCTATTTGCGTGCCAACTCCTCTTGGGAAAACAGGCGATCCCGATATTTCTTATATGCTTGCCGCACGAGACGCGATTCTCCCGCATATTAAGCCCCCGCTTCTTTTTGTTCTTGAAAGCACAACATATCCCGGCAGTACAAATGAACTTGTTGTACCTATGATGGAAGAGAAAGGCTTAAAAGTTGGTGAAGATGTTTTTATTGCTTTTTCACCTGAACGCGTTGACCCCGGCAATCCGGTTTATCAAACGCACAACACACCTAAAGTTGTTGGTGGAGTTACAAAAGCATGCACAGAAATTGCTGCTGAGCTATACAGCAGTGTGATTGGAAAAATCATTCCTGTTTCTTGCTGCACAGCTGCTGAAATGACAAAACTTCTCGAAAATACTTTTAGAAGTATTAATATCGGTTTAGTAAATGAAATGGCTATAATGTGTAAATATCTTAATGTCGATGTATGGGAAGTTATTTCCGCCGCGGCAACGAAACCGTTTGGATTTATGCCTTTCTATCCCGGACCGGGACTTGGCGGTCACTGCATTCCGATCGATCCTTTATATCTTTCCTGGAAATTGAAAACTCTTGACTACAAAGCCCGTTTTATTGAACTTGCAGATGAAGTGAATTCTTCAATGCCGGAATATGTCATTGGATTGATAAGTGATGCTCTGAATGACAAGGCGAAAAGTATAAAGAATTCAAAAGTACTTCTCCTCGGAATGGCTTACAAAAAAGATATTGACGATTTGCGTGAGTCTCCTGCGCTTGATGTTTACGAATATCTTGAAAGCCGTGGTGCGAAAGTTAGTTATTACGATCCATATATTCCGCAGTTTAAATGGGATAACGGGATTGTTAAATCAAAATTACTTAGCGACAAACTTATAAAATCACAGGATTGTGTTGTGATTTTAACAGCGCATAGCAATATGGATTACAAGTCGGTAGTTAAAAATGCTAAACTTGTTGTTGACACACGCAACGCGACAAAGGGAATGAAAAACAAGAAGATTGTGAAGCTTTGATTTTGCTGACATTCGCGCATAGTTTTTGTTTGTTCAGAGAAAATTCATCCCGATAAAACAATTGGGATGAATTTATAGCTATAAATTTATTTTAATCCCACCAAAGGTGGAATTAAAATAAATTTTATCCAATATGCAAACGACATATTTTGTTGATAATCGCCCGTTCGTGTTACTTCGTTATATGATTATTTAAAAAATAATAAATATATTAATAATAATAAAGGACGAGAAATAACCAAAATCGTTCAAATAGACAAAATGTCTAAATTACTTAAAAAATGGGTGCAACAAGGACTTTTGTTAAAAATAATTCCCGAAACAGGTGGCACAAGAAAAATAAAATATAAATTACCTAATACAGAAGAATTGTAATTTGCTTGCAAAGCTAAATGCAAGCAAATCTTAACTTGTGTTTTTGTAGTAGGTTACAGTCTATTTGCTTGCAAAATATGATTAATTAACGTTTTTGTTAATTATCTGTATTTTGATATAAACTACCTTAAACTTAAAAATCTCAATAAATCTCAATAAATTTAAGAAGAGAGAAAATTAATCCACGAGGGCTTACGCACTCGGGATGAATTTATAGCTATAAATTTATTTTAATACCATCAAAATGGAATTAAAATTAATTTTATCCAATATGCAAAAAAGTAAAACCATAAATCTTAAACAACATATTTTGTGGATTGGCGTTGGAAATGCCATAAGCAAAATTATGATGTTTGTGGCAGGTATCTTTATAGCAAATAAATTGCTTGAAGAGGGGAATGGTGCCGTTTGTACAGCGTTCGTTATCGTCAATTATCTCTACCTTCTCGTTTTTGCAGGAGTTGAAACCGTTGCGACACGTGATACAGCCGGCGTTGACGCGAAAACATTAAAAGGTTTTGCAGGTGAACTACTTCTTATCAGATCTATTGCTGCCGTACTGCTTTTTGTTTTCACATGGGTAGTTGGCAGTTATATTCCGGGACTGACAGGTCGAATGGTTCAACTTTACGCATTATCAATCATTCCTCAGGCGTTTAACCTTGTGAATCTCTATTATGGTGTTGAATGGTCGTGGCCCGTTGCGGTATATTTTGTAGGTGGAAGAATTATTTATCTTTCTGTTTTGATTTTGAATATCAAAGGGATTGAAGATGCTAAATGGGTTCCATTTGCTTTTGGCGCTGCGATATTAGTGGAAAATTTATTTTTACTGATTTTGTGGCTGAAAAAATATGGCGCGGCAATTTATAAAGGATTTGGAAAGTTTTTCCTGAAAAGATGGGAAGCAGCTCTGCCGGTTACTTTTTCAATCGCTTTTCTTGTTATGCACGAAAATTCCGCCGGGGTAATTTTACGCTTTATGAAAGGGGAGAGCGCGGCGGGAATTTATTACGCGTCGTACCGTCTTGTCTTTGTGGCGATAAGTTTAACCCTTTTGCTGAGTTACATTTTTTTATCCCGGATTTCAAGTTTAAGGAAAAACAATCCGGAAAAAGTCAGAAAGTTTTTTTATAAATCATGCATGATTGCTTTTGGGGGCGGTTTGTTGTTTAGTATTTGTGGAGTTTTTCTTGCTAAACCGGTTGTAGGGATGATATATAAACCTGAATATGCAGCAAGCGGAGTTCTTTTGACAGCAGCTGTTTGGCAGATGTGCATTGCTCCTGTAAGAGTTTTATGTTTTCAAACAATAAATGCCTGTCATGCCCAGGTAAAGATGTTGAAATTAATAATTCCCGGAGTTGTAATCAGTATTATCGCTGTATTTGCCGGAATAAATTATTTTGGACTCATCGGTGCGGTTTATGGTACAATAGTTGGAGAAATAATAATAATGGCAACTCTTTTCGTATTTTCATTGCGATTGGTGCCGCGTAAATTTGATTGAAAATCAAATTTATGGTATAGAAGTTTTTGAAAGAATAGGGGCGATATATTAGGGTGTCAGGAACCTAGTGGCTATTATGGGGTCAGGCACCTATTGGCTATTGTGGGGTCAGGCACCTACTATAAAAAAAGATGTTATTTTAATTATGAAATCAATAAAAAAATTCATGTTTTTTGCTTTGTTATTTTCATACCTGCCTTTCGCTGCGGAAATTGAATTATTGCATGATGCGAAATTCAAAAACGGTGTGAAATTGCTTGCGCCGGCACCGGGGGAAAAAGTTGTAGTTAAAAAATTACAGGAGCAGGATTGTAATGAGAATCCGAATTGGTTTTTGGCACAATGGAACAGCAAGTTTTCCCTTACCAATACACCACGAATAAACCTTCCCGGTGGAGAGGTAAAATTTTCAAACAAAGCAAAAACGATTATTTTCGGGAATGGAAACAGCAAGAATGCTGATATTGTTTTAGGTGTGGATTCGCGCTATGAGTTTGAAAAAAAAATCAGAAAAAAAGGTGAACCGTGGCCGCATCTTCTGCTTAATCAAGATGACATTGAGATCATTCCTTTAATAAATATTGATAAAGTTCAACTATATTTGGAAGCTAAGCTTTTAAAGAACAAACGGTTTAAACGTAAGGGATATGAGCCTAATGTGCATTGCGCACAGTTTGTGCTAACATTGATTATTCAAAATCGAAATAAAAAATCGGCAGGTTTCGGTGATTTCATCTGGTTCAATGTACAGATTTTTGATGATCGACACCGATTCCCGCTTCTTTTTGCAGCTCAAGATGAAGCGGCACCATCGAGAAAGTTTATTT
>JAOZNZ010000022.1:0-6098 GCA_029933535.1 bacterium
TTTCTGGTAATACTGCTGGAGAAGATGGCGGTGGGGTTTATCTTGAAGGTGGAACTTTGCTTGTTCATGACGCTTCTGATATCGGATATTATAAAGATAATCCAAATTCGGCAAGTAATAGGGGGGGAGGTATTTACGCGTCAAATGCTTTTGTAGTTTTAAAAGATGAAGAAACTTTTCTCTATAATAATCATGCTGATAATAAAGGCGGTGGAGCTTATCTTTTCGATAGCGTTATGTTTGTTATTGATAATGCGGCAATAGGAGCTGATAGTTATGCGTGCTCAAACACCAGTGAAAATGGCGGAGGAATTTATGCTGATGAGGGTTCTGTTGTTGCAATTACAAATTCTGCTATTCTTAATTGCCATGGAAATTTTGGCGGAGCAATTTTATCTTCCGATTCGACAATTTTTATTAAAAATTCTGAAATAGGTGACGCTAATGATCTTTATACTAATATTTCTAAATATGATGGAGGGGCAATTTATGCTATTGGCGGTACTTGCATGGTTCAAAATTCGACTTTTATAAATAATCAGGCGGGAGATGAAGGCGGTGCAATTAATATCGCGTATTGTGATTTAACAATTAAAGATTCTGTTTTAGAAAATAATGAAGCAGTTAAAAGAGGTGGAGCTTTGCATGCTTTTTTGAACTCTATTGTTAATGTTAGTGATAGCATTATTGTTTCAAACTCCGCAAATAATGGTGGAGGAATTTGGTGGGATAGTGATACTAATTTGACTGTCAAAACGTCGGCTGTTAATTTTAATTCTGCAATAAATGAAGGCGGGGGAATTTTTTCGAAAGGTTTGGAAATGGTTCTCTTTGATAATGTTGAATTGATGAAAAATTCTGCAGGTGGGAGTGGTGGCGCTGTTGCTCTTTTGGACAACGCAAAATTTACTGCTTATAATTGTAATTTTGAAGAAAATGAAAGTTCAAAACACGGCGGCGGGATTTATGTTAGCAACTCTACTGCTATTGTTCGCGGTGATGTTGTTGCCGGTGGAGAAACTCTCGCTGTTTTCAAAAAAAATATTGCAATAAATGAAGGTGGTGGTGGCGCTGTTTGTATTGATCGTAACGGGATTGCAAACTTTTACAATGTTGCTATTATAAGCAATAGAGCAAGTTACGGTGGTGGTGTTTATGGCAATCGTTCTGATGTTTATTTTGAAAATGTTTTACTTGCGCAAAATAATTCTGATTATTTAAGTCGCGGGGATGCCGTTTATTTGTTTGCCGCTAATGCTGCTATCAACAATTGCACGATTGCCGATAACGATAGTATAGGGCTGAACGTGGGAAGCAGCAGTTCGGCTTTTTTGACTAATTGCATCATTTGGGGTCATTCAGATTATCAAGTTATAACTAATCCTGTTCAGACAGTTGTGTATTCAGATATTGAAGGAGGATATTCGGGTGTCGGAAATATAAATTCCTATCCGCTTTTTTGGAATCCTTCAGAGCTTAAATATCAAATAATAGAAGGCTCACCTTGTATTGATGCCGGTACAAATTCACCTTGGATGGCTCCTCCTGCAACTGATTTGGCAGGGAATGAAAGGATTCATGACGGAATGGTGGATATGGGATGTTATGAATTCATACCTGAACCCGGAGGTGCATTGCTTTTTGGAATTTTTATTTTATTTTTTGGAAAAATAAAATTAAAATTATAACCGGTGGATGAAGTGTGTGATTCTAATGTTGATTAAAGGACGACTTTGTTGCAATAAAATTGAATCATAAAATTAACTAAATTTTCACTAACATAAAAGGAAAAATATTATGAAAACTTTAATTTGTATAATTGTAATAACTGTATTTTGTTCAACAACTCTCGCAGCGGATTTATTTGTGAACGCGGCTAATTCTTCCCCGGCACATCCTTATAATTCATGGGCTACTGCTGCTACAGATATTCAAACCGCTGTTGACGCAGCTTCAAATGGCGATAACGTTATCGTTACAAATGGAATTTACGATACCGGCGGAAGGCCTATTCCCGGAAACGACCTTACCAATCGTGTTTATATAGCAAAAGATATTATTGTCAAGAGTGTGAACGGACCGGTAGATACGATTATTGTCGGTAACGGACCTTTAGGCAATTCAGCTGTGAGATGTGTTTTTATAAGCTCTGTAGCTCCTCCTGTTCTTTCCGGTTTTACTCTCTCAAACGGTTATACTGAAATCAATGCCCCCGGTGAATTCTTTGGCGGCGGGGTTGACGGGTCAAGTTATTCTATAATATCAAATTGTATAATCCGACAATGTGTTGCAAGAGATTACGGTGGGGGAGGCAGTTGGTGTTCGTTTTACAACTGTACTTTTATCGGAAATACTGCCGGAAAGGAAGGTGGTGGGGTTTATAATCCTCATATTTTAAAAGATAGTGTTGTTTATGGAAATTATGCGGATAATTTAGGCGGCGGTATTTATATTGATGATGGTAAGTTAGTTGAACAAACTATTATTCGAGGAAACTCTGTTTCTAATTTCGGTGGTGGAGTATATATGAATGGTGGTACAATAGATAGATGTGAGATATTTGAAAATGCATCCGGAACAAAATTAGTTGGTTTTGGCAATGGCGGCGGTGTTTATTGTTATAGAGGAAAAATAAATAATTGTCTGATAATTAATAATTCCGCTGCTACTTTTTCAGGTTCAAGCGGTAATGGCGGCGGTGTTTATTTGGATAATGCTAACGCGGTTATTAAAAATTGCACTATTAAAGATAATACTGCAGATTTTAATGGTCACGATGCTTATTATAATAACGGCGGCACAAATTATAACGCTATTATTGGCAATCGGCATGAAAATTCCGGAGCGCCATATTTTCGATATTGCTGCCTTAATTCAAGCGCGTCAGGCGTGGGAAACATTACCGGCAACCCCGAATTTATTGACTCTTCTGCCGGCGATTACCGTCTGAAAAGCAGTTCTCCATGTATAAATACCGGTTATGATTCTTATGCGGCACAGCCTTATGATATTAAACACACAGCCCGAATAGTAAATAATGATGTTGATATGGGCTGCTATGAATTTGTGCCGGAATATGCTCCATCTTCTCCAAATCATTATGTTTCTTTGGAAGGAAATAATTCCTATCCGTACAATTCTCCTTTGCTTTCCGCGCACACAATTCAGGACGCTATAGAAGCAGCGAAATCTGGCGATACAATCCATGTTGCCGAAGGTTTTTATCCATACGGATATCAAATTGTAAGAGGTATGAAAAATCGTGTTGCCGCAAATAAACCGGTTTATATTATTGCTGAAGAAAGCAATCCGGCGAAAACTATTATCAGCGGTACTCCTGATTATCTTACACAAACCGTTGGCAGTAATGCTTTTCGCTGTGTCTATTTGACTAACGGCGCGGAACTTGCCGGTTTTACTTTACAAAACGGATATACCAAAAACTTTGGTAATTTGACTTACGAACAAAGTGGCGGCGGAACATTTCTTGATAGTGGTGGTGTTATTTCTAATTGTATTATTACAGGAAATGTTGCCGAGAAAAATGCGGGTGGGGCGTATTGTTATTTGGATGGCAAAATTGTTAAATCAAAACTTACGCATAATTATTCAGGATCTTATGGCGGCGGAATCAGATGTGCCTTTGGCGGAATGGTCGATTTATGCGAAATATCAAATAATAAATGCGCTGAAAGAGGTGGTGGAATAGATATGTTTGGATCAAAATGCTACGTGCGCAATTGCCTTATTACATATAACACTTCAGAAAGCAAAGGTGGTGGAATTTATCGCGATGGAAAAGGTGTTTTTGAAAATTGCACTATAACAGCAAATAGTGCTTCATATCGCGGTGGCGGTGTTTATCTGAAAAACGGCGGAACAAATATTAACAGTATTATTTATTATAATTCCGCACCGGATGGGTTTAATAATTGGTTTCATGACAGTAGTGGCGGACATTATTTGCATTGCTGCACAATTCCTCTACTTGCCGGCTGCACTTTTGTTTACGAACTTACTAACAAACCCGATTTTGTCAGCATGTCCGGTGAAGATTTCCATTTGATGGGCATTTCCCCGTGCATAAATACCGGAACAAATTTTCCCTGGATGACGAGCGCTAAGGATCTAGACGGCGACCCGAGAATTTATGAAGGAACGGTAGACATGGGATGCTATGAATTTATACCTGAACCCGGCGGTGTATTGCTTTTCGGAATTTTTATTTTATTTTTTGGAAAAATAAAATTAAAATTATAACCGGTGGATGGAGTGTGTGATTCTAATGTTGATTAAAGAACGGCTTTATTGCAATAGAATTCAGTCATAAAATTAACTAAAGTGTGCTAAATTAAATTTCCGCTAACATAAAAGGAAAAACTATGAAGAAACTCATCTCTAAATGCTTAATTTTAATCTTACTTCAAGCTACTTTCTCTTATGCCGGCCGGGTGGAGATTTTCGGTGCAAGAAATCGCACGCAGGCTATTCTTGTCTCTACTACTTTTAAAAACGTAGTTTCGTTTACAAATACATTTATCGAATCAGGAAAACTGCTTGTCTTTGCAGACGGAATGTTTAATGTTAATTATGGCACCTGGGAAGACCCTTTTGAGGCGGTTATGGCCATCAGGCAAAATGAGTATATTATTGGTACAAGCAGGCATTATCAGGATGGTTTTACTAATCGTACCGGCTTCGCATGCACTTCCATGTCGATTGCTGACGTTCTGGATATTTTGCCGGGAGAAAATATTATTGAGCTTGCTGTCAAAACTAAAATTGGCAGCACTATTTATTTGAGAGAACCGGTTTTGAATATGATTTTTGTTCCCGATAACGGGTCTTCGGTTTCATGTTACGTTGCAAGAGTAGAAGGAACTGAAGTGTATCATGCTTCTAATGGCTGGCATGATATTATTTCTACCAATTTAGATTTAGGTGCCGGCGATTATCTTGTTGTCGGAACTGCATCTCTCGCTCCGGCTGTAGATGGAGAGCCTTGTTTGGCTTATTTGCGTTCAAATATTAGTGATACATATTTACAGCCCGAAGCCGAAGTTGATTTAAAAAATATAGGTGGAGATGATATGGATAGAAGCGTTGTTGTTTCAAGAGGAAGTTGGATTGGAGATTTAGTTGTTACAAATTTCAAGCTGCAGGTTCGCAATCCTTACAATCATCTTAAATCTTATCGATCTGCTTTATTTATCGTTTATCAACCGGCTAATACTTCTCCGAAAGAATTTAATTTAGAATATTCTTATTGGGTAACAAGCTGGTGGTGGTCGGCTTCGAGTTCAAATTTTGAAACTAAATCTTTTAGTTATTCCGAGCCGCAAGAAGCTATTCAGATTAGCAGTTTTACTCTTTACACGACAAATGCAACTTGTCGGCCTGCTGTACAACTTATGTGGAACAATCTTACTGATACACCGTTAAGAGAAGAAGAACTTGCGAATGGAATAAATCTTTCTTATAGTTTTCCGGGACATTTGACTTGGTTCAATTCTTTTGCCGGAGCTTGGAATCACGATATTTCAACAGAAATAAAACATGGATTTAATACTCCGCCAAATTCTTTAAACAGTCCATCGCGTTGGCAATGTGTTATATCTGTTCCGATACCTGAACCGGGTTTCTATTTATCATTTATCATTGGAAATTTGATTTTTCTTTTCAGAAAAATTAAATTTAGAATCTGACAACTATTGATGGATTATTGGATTAGCGGACGGCGTCTGTTTAGTCTGTTTAGTCTGTAAGAATAACAAAAAAGAGAAACTATGAAAGGAACAAGAGGAAAAACCATGAAAAAAACACTGTATTTACTGATCTTAACTTTTGCTTTAACAGTTTGCAGCTCGTTTGCTGCTGTAACTAATGTCTCAAGCGGAGGGGCGATTTACTTGACTTTATCTAACGCTGTTTTTGCTGCCGGAGCGGGAGACATGCTACTTGTATCTACCGGCACGTATTATGAAACAGTAGATATTTATAACAAGCATCTGGTTATAGATGGAAAATACAGAGATGATTTTACCTCAAAAGTTGCGGATGGGCGGACAATAATATCGGCACCTATTGTAGGGCTTTGT
>JAOZNZ010000022.1:6108-14410 GCA_029933535.1 bacterium
CTCAACGGTTACATTTATAAATATTGAAATTACCAAAGGCGGGTTTTGGGATGGCGATTCCGCTAATGGAGGAGGAATTGACGCGCGTTATAGATGTAATATAATTTTGTATGGTTGTTCTGTTTACACAAATTTTTGTCTGGGTAATGGAGGAGGGATTTATCTGAATGATTCAAACTTTTATGCAACAAACACGCATATTTTCGGCAATAACGCTTATTCAGGATCTTTCTTTTTTGGCGATAACGGATGCGGCGGTGGAATTTATGCTGATAGAAGCACATTAAATTTGTGTTTTGATACCGATCTCTTTAATAATAAAGCGAGCAGTAAAGGCGGTGGAATTCGCCTTTATATTTCTGATGCTGATGTAAGGGATTCAAATATTGATAATAATAATGCTAAAGAGGGAGGCGGAGTTTCTGCTTATGCAAGTATGTATAGTCAGCATGAAAAATCCGCTTTATATGCTAACTTGGCAGCGACCAAAGGCGGCGGAATAGTTTTTGAAAATAATTCAATAGGAATTATTACCGGTATTGGAGCTTATATTGGATTTGGTGCTCTATGGGGACCAAATGTTGTTACAAATGGTGATGGAGGTGGTATTTATGTTTCTGATTCAATTTTAGCAATAAGCAACAATGCATACGTTACTCATAATATCGCGACAGTCAGAGGCGGCGGAATCTTCCTTACAAATGGTACGCTGCTGGTAAAAGATGCCGGTATTGGTGTGCAACATCCTCTTTTTACTAATTCAGCGATTTACGGTGGCGGACTTTATGCGATGAGTTCTACAATAAATATTACTAATAGTACAGTGGCACATGGATTCGCTGCAGTTGGTGGCGGACTTGTGATGATTGACTGTTCAACGGCAATATCTGACTCGGCAATCGTTGAAAACCGTGCATTAGATAGTTCAGGAACCAAAATGGGTGGCGGAATATTATTTAGTGGTTCTAATAATTTTAATGCTTACAACTCTTCTTTTAATAATAATGAAGCCGGATTTGGCGGCGGTGTTGCTCTTTTCACAGAAATAGGAAATGTTAATTTTCATAACTGCTCTATTATTAGCAATACTGCCGAAAGTGGCGGTGGATTTTTTGTTTATTTCGGGAGTTCGGTAAATATTTCCGGATATTCAGATATCAGTTATAATACAGCGCTATATTCCGGTGGTGGGATTTTGGCTGCTTATGGATATGTTAATTTGAATGGCGATTCGTTAGCACCGATATCTATTATGAAAAACACAGCCGGAACCGTTGGCGGAGGAATTTATGGTGCTCTGTCTTATGTGGAAGGGCAAGGAAATATTTGGATTGGCTATAATGAAGCCGATTACGGTGGTGGAATTTATCTGACTAATAATGTCAATATGGTTCTTACAAATTCTGTATCACTTGCACCTCGCGTTTTTGGAAATACTGCTTATAATTCCGGAGGTGGGATTTTTATTATTGGTTCTGATTCAGCTGCAAAATTATATAATGTTTCTATTGGCGCTGAAAATATTGGGAATATTTGTCATACGATTTCCGGAACTTATAATGGAGGAGGAGGAATTGCTGTCCATGAATCTGCACGAGTAGATGCTGTAAATTGTATTTTTCAAGATAATTATTCATCGAATTCCGGTGGTGCTATATATTTAGGAACTAACACCATATTTAATATGATTTGTGATCACCAATCAAAAAATTCTTACATTTATAATAATACTGCCAAAAATGCCGGTGGAGGTATATACGCAATGCTGGCAGATGAAATTCTGTTAAAAAGTATTTTCGTTGTAAGTAATAAAACTCAAGTCGGTGGAGCAGGAGGATTATATATCGGGAAAACAGCCAATAAACTTATAAATCTCGTTGTAGCGCAAAATGACTGCGGCTATGTTTCCGGTGCTGATGGCATTTTCTTTTACGATTGTCCAAAATCAGAAATGCTGCAATGCACTATTGCTGATAATGACAGGTATGGTGTTATGAATAATTTGGCTGGAACGGTTTATATGACTAATTGCATTGTTTACGGGCATTCTGTTGATCAGCTTAAAGCTAATTCTCCTATCAATGCTGTTTATTCCGACATTCAAAATAGTTATCCTGGAGTTGGGAATATTGATGCAGCCCCTCTTTTTGCAGATCCATCTGCTTTTAAGTATGATATTGTTTTAGGATCACCCTGTGAAAACGCAGGTACTGATTTGCTTTCCGTTACTAACGATATAGCAGGCACATTTCGCCCGCAGGACGTAGCCTGGGATATGGGAGCGTATGAGGTTATACCTGAGCCGGGTTTTTATTTATTATTTATCATTGGAAATTTGATTTTTCTTTTCAGAAAAATTAAATTTGAAACTTGAAATTTGAAATTTGAAACTGGATTAGCGGGCGGTGTCTGTTTAGTCAGATTAATCCGTTTAGTCCGTAAAATAGCAAAACAACAAAAAAGGGGAAAAATCATGAAAAAACTACTTCTCAGAATGTTAAATAGTCGCAAAGTAATGTGTCTCTACATTGTATATTCTTCATTATTTGCTGCAACTTTTTTTGGCGCCACTAATTATGTTTCTCTTTCAGGTTCGCATATCTCGCCGTTCAACTCGTGGGTAACGGCGGCAACGAATATTCAGGACGCTATTGACGCAGCTAATCCCGGTAATATTGTACTTGTACTTAACGGATTTTTCAATTTAAAATCTGAAATAAAAGTTACAACTAATATTATTTTAAAAAGTGTTGGTGGTGCATCAACTACGGTTATTGACGGTGGCAATGTAGTTCGATGCTTGAATATTTCAGGAAATGCGTTTACTATTGACGGGTTTACAATCCGAAATGGCAAATCAACAGATCCCGGTGGAGGAATTTATGGTATGTCTGCGAAATTGGAAGTTTTAAACTGCATTGTCTCAGGAAACTCATGCGATTCTTTTGGCGGTGGGATTATATGCTTTATGAACGGAATTGTTTCCAACTGTTTTATTTCCGGAAATTCAGGGTTGGTAGGTGGAGGGGTTACTTTTTTCTATGGCGGAAATATTTATGATTCTATTATTAGTAACAATACTGCTTTAGGGGATATGAGTAGCGCCGGCGGTGGGCTTTATTTTTATACAAGCGGAAATGCTAAAAACTGCACAATTATTGATAATTTTGCATTTGATAAAGGTGGTGGCGCTTTAGTCTCTGGAAACTGTTTAATTGAGAACTGTATAATTAAGGGTAATTCTGCGGCGACAGGCGGTGGCGCTTTTTTTAATGACGGTGGATTGATTATTAAAAGTTCAATATCTAAAAACTTGGCAAACGAAGACGGTGGCGGGATATATTGTAATTCTGAAAGTACTGTACGTGATTGCTTTATTTATGATGAAAATTCCGCAGGACAGAATGGTGGCGGGATATTTTGTTCTTCTGCTAAAGTAATGAATTCTGTCATTTTCGGAAACTCTGCCGGTAAAGGCGGCGGGGTTTATTCTCTTACCGGTACTGTTGAAAACTGCACAATTGCAGGAAATTCCGCTACTACCGCCGGAGAAGGTCTTTATTGCAATAACGGAGCAAACATTAACTCTATTATTTATTTTAATTCACAACTAATCGGTGAAAATATCCGTAATGCCGGAAATACTTTTTATAATCATTGTTGTTCGTTGCCACTTATGCCGGGCGAAAAAAATATTGATATAGATCCAACGTTTCTAAATTATTCAACTGGGAATTTTCAACTATCTATTAATTCGCCCTGTATTGAAGCGGGAACAATGATGTCGTGGATGTCCGGCGCAAAAGATATTGCCGGGAACAACAGAATTTCAGGTGATTTTGTCGATATCGGCGCTTATGAATTTCCTCTTTTGAGAGCGGAAGCAACTGAATGGAAGTATAAGAGCAATAAAAAGAAAGGAACTGTTAAAGGAAAATTCATTTCCCCTTCGCTTACTAATTATTTTATGGACGGTTGGCAAATCGGTATGAAAAATGGGGAGACTGGTGAGTTAATTGATGGTCCACATGAATTAGTTCCGAATAAAAAAATGGAAGTATGGAAGTATAAAAAAAAGAAAGAAGCTCTCATAATTTATAAAGCTAAAAAAAATATGCTCGTTTATAAAGTTTGGGTGTCTGTGCCGCTGACAAATATTGTTTTTCTTGTGCAGACTAACGCGCAGGGTGTAACTTTTTCCAATGCAGAAATCCCCTCGCAAAAGGAAATAAATTTTTTACTTATGCCCGATGATTCCAAAAAGTCGAATGGTTGGAAATCATATTATAATCAAAAATAAAAGTGATGGATAAATAATATGACAAAAATTATTATTCCAACAGACGGCGATGGAACAAGTACAGACCCGGGCATATCGTTTGACGGTTCAAAAGTAGTTTATGTTCAGCAGGATGTTGGAACTTCTCTTCAGGATATTTTGCATGTGGTTAATTATGATGGCAGTGGCAATACAGTTATTTTTACATCACCGGAAAGGGATATTACTATTATTCGGCCTGTATTTTCACCTGATGGAAAAACTA
The DNA here is from genome assembly GCA_029933535.1 of bacterium. Lineage (GTDB taxonomy): Bacteria > Auribacterota > UBA3054 > UBA3054 > B51-G9 > B51-G9. The sequence continues at coordinate 10,653 of JAOZNZ010000022.1, forward strand.
TCGCTTTTTCTTACTATGATCCAATTTCAACTTATCGATATATTTATACTATTCCGGCAGCAGGAGGAACTACTCAACAACTATCTCAACTTCCTGAAGATCCGTTGCATCCGACATATTCACCGGACGGCAAGAAACTTGCCTGTGTGTCGTCTGAAAATGGCGGGGGAACTTATCATCTGTTTATAGCCAACGCTGATGGCAGTAGCCCTCAACAAATAACTTCCGGCGGTGATGCGGCGCTTTACCCGACTTTCTCACCTGACAGTAAATATATAGCAATTGCTTCCGACAATAGTATTTCGATAATAGATTTAAGTAATAATCAAATTATAAAAGATTTTTCTTTGGATTATGAAAATTACTGGGGATTAACCTGGAGTTTTGGCGCGCAAAAATCTGCTGGAAAACTGGTTAAAGCACAAATTAAAGAAAATAATTCTGTGACAAATGGCTTTGGCGGTGTTTATCTTGAAGAAGGAACTTTACTGTATAAAATTAAATTAGTCAAAATAATTGAAACCAAATTAATATTTAAAAAATGATTCTGTCGACCATGATTCTGTCGCTAAAGATTTTTTTAACCAATATCGTAATTATTGAAAAACACGTAAGTTCTACTGCGTTAGCGTCGGGCGCTTTGCGAACCCATTCAACTTCAAACTCCGACTTTTTTCCAATATGTTGTTAAATCAACTATTTTTCCGGTGTCAAGCGCGTCGTCAATTGCAAAGGAAGTGATAGATGCTTCAAGTCCTTCTTTAAGTCCAACTGCAGGTGGTGTTTCATTTAACATACTTTCAGCAAGTTCGGCTACAAGAACTCCATCACCGCCGCCGTGTCCACCGCTTGATCCGGAAGACGCGTCTTCTGTTTCCGTATCGAAGCCGATTTTTTTAGTTTCGATTTTGCCTGTCAGTACATCTGCACGAATTGCGCCTTCAGTACCCAAAATGTACATTCTTCGTTCAGGGATACCTGCGTTACAGTTTGTATGAAAAGTAGCTCGAACTTTATTTTCGTATTCAATAATTGCGACTTGATTATCAATGATATCTTTATCAGCGGTAAAAGGATTAAGGTTGACAAGTCCGCCCCATGTAACATAAGGAGAGAGTCCATCTTTATTTTTCCCTATTCTTTCGACATGTTTTTCGTTTTCGGGAGTGAAGAAATCGTTGCCGCCGAACGAAGCCACGCGGCTTGCTCTGCTTTCAACCATCCAGTTAACGAGGTCGATATCGTGGCAGCATTTTTCCAGCAGATGAGTTCCGGCGTATTTTCTTAATCTTCTCCAGTCGCCGTGAATATAGCCGCCGTGATTAAAGTCGAGAGTTTCATTAAATTCCATACTTGTGATTTTGCCGACGATTCCTTTGCTGAGGAGTTCTTTTATTTTTCTGTAATGGGGAGAATAGCGGAGAGTAAAGCCGATATTGAACATTTTCCCGCTTTTTTTCCACGCATCGTACATTATTTTGCAATCATCAATATTTGTTGCGAGAGGTTTCTGGCAGAAAACGTGTTTTCCGGCTTCAAAAGCAGCAACCGTTTGTTCTTTATGAAAACTATTCCATGATGCAATCATTACCCAGTCGATTTCCTGTTCTGCAAGAAGATTTTGATAACTGTCGTAAACTTTAGGTTGCGGTTTTATTTCTTCCAACGTTTTTTTTACCGAATTTTCGTTTGGATCATAAATTCCGGTGAGTTGAAGTCTTTCATCAACTGCGAGTAATTGTTTAATAATTCCAAGTCCCATACCACCGCAACCGATAGCGCCAATTTTAATTTTGTTCATAGTAAATAAATTCCTGTTAAGGTTAATTAGTTTGTTAATCAAAAGCTGAGAATAATTTTAATTAAAGAGATTTGGTTTGTCAAGCGGTAAGGTATAACTTTGTAATAATGCATGAATTTTGAATTTTATTTCATCAGATTGTATAAAAAGGTTTCAAATTGTTATAGAAATATATAAATTTTTATGATAAAATTTAGCGCAATGCAGGAATAATTAAAAATACAATTCAGAATTATAATTTAATAAAAAGTATTATGGACAAAAAAACTAAATGGATTTGGTCTAAAAACATTTCTAAAAATCAGCATGTTTTGTTTGTTAAAAGCTTGAAAACGTCTGAATTAAACGAAAAACTAAAAATAAAAATTACCGCAGCTTACCATTATGAAATCTTTATAAATGGAAAGTTTATTTCGCGTGGACCGGTTTCCGGAAGTCCGGATAATTGTTTATATGATGAACTTTCTTATGATTTAACAAATGATAAAGAATTAAATATTGCAGTTATCGTAAACTATTACAAAGACACTCATATTCATTATCTTTTACCGACATCGACCGGTGGATTCGCCGCGAAATTTACTTCCGGTGATTTTATTTTTTGGACTGATGAAACCTGGAAATGCCTTGACCTTGAAATGTGGAATGAAGATGTTTCGCAAAAATGTTTCATGATTAATTATCTTGAAGATTATGATGCGCGGAAAGAACCTGAAGGTTGGGACAATAAATTTTTTACTGATGAAGTTACGGAATCATGGAATAACGCGGATTTAATTCCTGACGCGGAAAAGATTTGGAGTAATTATGAATCCCGGACTGTTCCTTATCTTAAAAGGAAACTTGTAACATCTAAAAGTTTTCAAGCTTATAAAACGGAAGAAAAAGGTGCGGAAAAAATCGAAGAAATATCGATTTACTGCGAAAAAGAAAAACTTGATTTTATTGGCGAAAAAAACGAATATAATTTAGAAGTTATTAACACTCTTTTAAAAAATAATGAAGCAAATGTTTTCGCTTTTGATCTTGAAAAAGAACATATCGGGTTTTACTATTTTGAAATCGAAGCACCGGAAGGAACTATAATTGAGTTTTCCGGCGCGGAAGCTATGAAGGATGGCCGACCATGGATTTACAGAATTGACACTTTAAGTTCCGCGAGATATATTTCTAAAGGCGGAAGGCAAAAATTTATTTCTTTCACCTGGGACGGGTTTCGATATATTCATTTCGTTATCAGGAACAATTCCGAAAAAGTAAGAATTATTGACGTTGGCTGTGTTGAACGAAAAGCTTCTATAAAATGCACTGCGGATTTTAAATCTGATGACTATAAAATCCAGAAAATATTTGAACTTTGCAAATACACTTTGGAAATTTCCGCACAGGAGCATCTTATTGATTGTCCAACTCGTGAGCAGAGCCAATATTGGGGTGACGCGTTATTTGTTGCGGAGAGTTTGTGGAAAGGTTTTTCAGAGAAGAAATATTTTAATTGGTTTCTTGACTGTTACATCAATGTTCCGTTTTATGAAAACGGACAAATTTCATGTGTATATCCAGGCGCAACCCTTGCGCTTCTGGATTATTCCTTAATCCCTCTTATCGGTCAGGTTATACATAAAGAGCAAACCGGAGAATATTACAGGGCCAAAGAAACTTTTGACAAGGCGATGGAAATTAAAAAATGGTATAACAATAATAAAAACGCGGCCGGGCTTATAGATTTTGACTACAAAGAATATTTTGATAAAGAATTGGTAAACTTTATTGATCACCCGGGAATCGGCTGGGCGAGTTTTCCGCACAAAGGAATTGAAAGAGATGGCACAAGCTGTCCTTTAAACACTTTTTATTATGGTTTTGTAAAAATACTTTCTGAGATGGCGGAAGAGCTTGGTGAAAAGATCTGTGAATCTTTAAAAGCTGAAGCGAAAACTTTAAAAGAAAATATAAC
>JAOZNZ010000408.1 GCA_029933535.1 bacterium
TTATATCACCTTCAATGTATCTATGTATTATTCCGGATATGAGAGTTTGGTAAGGAACCCCCATTTCCATAGCTTTTTTCTGAATTCCGGAATAGTCATGTTCATAAAGGCGAATTGTAATGCGCCGGTCTTTTTTAAATGTGCTGCGAGCTGCGGCTTTTATTGATTCAATTTCTTCTTTGCTTGGCTTGGTAAGATGTAACGTATTTGAATCTAATGCTTCCAATATTGTTTTTTCTTCTTGATCTAATTTCATTTTAAACCTCTTTCTTTTTTGTATATTTTAGTAGCTTTCCTGCTGGGAATAATCGTCTTGAGAAAAATATAATCTTTTTCAATTATATGAGGCACAAGATAAACATATTTATCAACAACAACGAAATATATCTTTTGTTCCGGATAATCGTTTGGGTTCGGGTGTGAAGATGTTTTCCATACATCTCCTTGAAGCAAGTGAAAAATAATCTGTTCAAAAGATATCTTTCTTTCTTCCTTAAGTATCTTGTTTTTCTCTGGATTCCATTCAAATCTCATAATTTATCATTGTACATTATTTGTATGTACTTGTCAAGTGGGATAATTTATTTTATAGGATAACGCCACTCCTCAGGCGCAGCCGTCAGGCTGTCGCCTGCAGGAGATTGTTCTGTCATCTACCAATTGCCTCATTTTTTGGATTTTACGGACTTCTTACCAAACCAGATCCGTTTGACCTTAACCCATCCGCCCTTCTCAGGTTTCCTAATCGGCTTGAACATCAGATAACTCAGCGCCCCTGTGTAGCTTCCTGCTGATGTCAGATCAATCGTATAGGTCCGGAACTTGCCGTCACCAATAATATCAAAGCCAAGATGGTTTTCTGCACTAAAGGATGGATTATGATTGTCTGTCCTATACTTCGTCCAAGCAATCAGCGACTTTTTCTGGCTGGTCATGAATGCGGCGCTGATGTGTAAAACTGGGGCGTCTTCTGCCTTCCACAGCCTCGGTGGACTGATAGCTGACATTCCATGCTTTCCAAGGTCAAGCTGGATATATCCTTTGATTGGCCATCCAGCATCAGTTCCTTTGCTCCCCACAGCCTCGTAACGCCAATGCTGCCGGTCTTTGTCGAACCGCCAGTCAGGCAGTCCCATACCTGGTCCCTGCTTGACTGCATAGCCGCGGATATCATTCAGACTGCCCAGGATCAGGGTATAGTTGTAATCGTATGTGATGTTGTGATCCAAAATTTCCGTATGCAATGGCGCGATGTAGCCAGTTGGGGAATCGTGCGTGCCCCCTCTGCCTTCCTTACCCGCAAATCCTCCGATGAACAGGTAATTGTCCGGCTTGTAGATGCCCAGTCCCCAGTCCTTGTCATTAACCAGTGCCGCCCAATTCTCGGTGGCAAACCAGTATTCCCACGGGAACCCGTCGCCCTTCTTCTTGGGGATTCGATCCACCTTGTCGCCAGTGAACGGTTTATCACCCCTATAGGTCAGCAGGCGGTAATACTCTCCGTTGCTATATACGGCCGGCAATTCCTGATGTCTGCCAATATACTTGTTTTTATCAGACCGAGCGTTGTTGAACCGAGCTCGTACCTGAATCGTATTGTTTTTTAGTTCAATCCAGCATTCATAGGTGCATTCACCGGGTACATTGTTCAATGGCCACTGCATTGGAATGCATTTTACATAGAGACTCGTTTTCTTCTTTTTGAATTCAACTACTTTTGAGCCGTTGCCATAGTCGTCACCCGCCTGAATCGGGTTCCACCCAATATGATCCCAGTGTTTCTTTGGCTTCTGGCCTTTCTCAATGTAAGGCCGCGGCTCAGCAAAGAACGACATTTGAATCTGTCGGCCCCAGTCCCAGTTATTGACTAGGTTCTTTCCTTTGCTGGAATCCGCTATATAGGTTATCGCGCCACCAAGCTCAAGATTTACACCTAGCTTGATCGTACCATTGTCTATGTATTCCATCTTTGACTCATCGACTTCCTCCTTGGCTGAAACCATTGGCGCAAGTAGCAAGACGCAGCAGAACATCAGGATAGCCTGCGCTAGCCCTTTATCCCTCTGGGCAATGTCCCATGCGCGGAACCTATAGCCATAGCCTTCTATGTTCTTCATCATGTTGAGAATTCTCCTTTACAGAAACGTAATGCGTCAGCCGCGCGGCTTGTCCGTGTCGGCTGCACGCAATGGTTGGACAAAATCACCTGTGATCTCTTCCGGAAGGATGCGAGCATTGCCTTCCCCGTCACAGAAATATATCCGAGAAGGGGACGGCTTCCGTGCGTGACCATCCGCCCACAGGGCATAGAAGTCGGAATGCGCATTCACGGGACGCCGCACATATGTATGGTTGTACTCGCTTCCCGATGTAAGATTCATGATTCGGCTCCAAGTGGCTCCATAGTCCTCGGTAATCCACATTGCCACTTCGCCACCGGGGTTGAATGGTTGTGGTCCTGTTTCCGTGGGAGCGATGATTCTCCAAGAACCATCACCTATGATATAAAGCGATCCCATGTCGTAGTTGCTGTCGGACTGCATCGCAGGCCTTATTTCCCACGCCTTGCCGTTCCAACGAGCAGTGGTCCAAGTGTGAGGGGCATTCTTTGGTCCAGCTTCATATCCTCCGCTTGTCAAATACAGAATGATTGGGTTGCCTGCGTCGTCCAATTGGATATCTTTGAGATAGACGTTCAATCCTTCCTTCCGGTAGTTGCGTACAAGAGATGGATTCTCCACATCAGTAAGCGGACACTTCAGCGCCTCTCCTTCTGCCGAACTCCAGGTTTTCCCAAAGTCCGAAGACTCCATGTAGTATAAATTGGTCCGCCAGTTCAGGCCTTTGTCAGCCGGGTGGAAATTGAAAGCACTGGCGACCTTCCCCTCATGCGCTGCACTGATTTGGTAATGTCCCTGTTCAATGGCAGCAAGTCGCTGCATTGCCGACCATCTGACACCGTCGGGACTGCTGATAAAGAAACTCGTGCGGATTGCGGGATCGTTGTAGTGGGTCAGGAAAGCCGCAAATCCCCGATCCGGAACGTTCCACACCTGCATATACGAGAAATTGCTGAAGGGGACCTGTTCGCCGCCGACCAAATGGGTGGCGGGCACAAGCTTGAACTGCTCTATGTCATAGGGTCTTGCACTACGATGGATATGGGAAGGTCGGCTGGTTCCGTGTGAGGTCGAAAATATCCATACATAGCCGTCTGAGTCGAGCGAGATGACCGGGTTGTCATGTGCGTCGTCAGTATGCTTGTCCAGCAATATTGTCGGCTTGGGAACCATTCCACTGGCATGATCATAGTAGGAGACCATGTGGTGAAGTTGCTGATGATCATTCTTTGTAGTGCCCCCATAGCAGAAGAAAGTTTTTCCGGACTCCTGGGAATATACGGCAAAAGGCTGGTGCTTTGCACAATAGGTGCCAAGTCCCCCGCTGTACTTGAAAACGTATTCATCTTTTGACGGCTGATTCATGTACCAAATTCCTCGATAGCCGTCGTCCTTCTGATTCAGTGTCGTCATTAAAGCTCCTTTATTGTCAACGATTGAACTGAGCAGCGGCACAAAAATAGGTGGTCAAGCCGTCTGCTCCAGTGATCTTGTTATTTGTTTTAATTTTTTTAACTTTTTACTTGAGAGTTGAAAATTCGGAGTTGGAACTTCTTTTTGATATTTAAATATAAGTCTCAACTTCGCCCGAAATTCTCCGGGCGCTTCGCGAACTCTCAACTACCAACTCTCAAGTTTAAGATGTTTTACTTTTCTAATGCAATTTAGAGCATAACATCGAACATCGAAGGATGAAGTGAATACTAAATTCAAATCTTTGATTTGAATTTCCTGACACCTGACACCTGACACC
>JAOZNZ010000409.1 GCA_029933535.1 bacterium
CAACAATTTTATTAATTATTTCAGGTTCTAAAAGGATGGCAGATGCTATGTTTGTGATAGCACCAATTGCGACAACATATAACGGGTCATCATCGCTAAATTTCATTGCCCGGTCAATGAGATCAGTTACGGCATCACTTTTGCATGGATTTTCAAGGTCAGTCAAATATTCTGTGGAGCCTTTAAAGGCAAAGTTTTCAGGAGAAATATCAAGTCTTTTAAGGAGTCTAAGTATCTCTTCATAACTTTTCTCCATACCGTCTTTCGGACCTGATGATCTTGTATTGAAATACGGAGCGGCGTATATTGCTTCCACGTCCAGTTTTTCCGGAGATATTAAGGAATAAACAACTGCGAACTGATCATCGATTTCATTATAAGTATCAGTATCCAGCACCATCCTGATTTTACCTGTTGGCGGGTTAAGTTTTTGAAGACGGACTGCTTCTGTAATTTCCGGGAATTTCATATTATATCCTTTGGGTTATTTTAGGTTTATCGTTAGCGAATGAATATTTGTTAAGCTACCCACTTCGGGTCGAAGTGGGCTGCTCGCGGTATTTCAGCATTTCCAAAGAGCGCGCTCGAAAAGGGATGATCAACACGCATTGTCGATAAAAGCTGGCATTAGACTTTGCTATCCCACCGGCCTTGTGCCGGTGGTTTGAAAAATTAAATAAAAATGATACTTTTGCCAAATTTTCCGTGATCGCGCAAGTCCCCCTTTTTTAAAGGGGGATTCAGGGGGATTTTAATTTTGTCGCGGGAAAAACTAAGCATACATCTGATTGTCCAGTGTCACAGTGGATTCCCCGCAATTTTTATGTCCACCGACACAAGGTCGATGGGACATTTAACCTTTTCAAGTGACCTCTATTTAGGGTAATTCTTTCCGCAGCGGAATTGAATCCGATGCGCCTGCCCTCGTGACACAGATCGCTGCCGCACTGCATCCAAGAGATAAAGCTTTTGCCGGATCACCACTTTGAATCAATTCAGCAAGAAAATATCCGATAAAAGTGTCGCCGGCAGCAGTGCTGTCAACAGCCTCCACAGAATCTGCGGATTGCCGAATCATAGTAATTGAGTCAAAATACACCGCACCTTTACTCCCCAAAGTCAAAACAGTCGCAGATTGAGGAAATCGTTCGCACATAAATCTACGGACATCTTCCGGTTCAGTCTTACCTGTTAATCCTTCCGCCTCTGTCTCATTGAGAATAAAAATATCAACATCGTCAAGCGGATAATTGCAAACATCAGGGGTCATTGGAGCAGGATTGAATACAACCTGTAATTTTCGTTCTTTTCCTTTACGGATAGCATCTGCCACAGAGCTGATCTCGTTCTGAAGCAGGAGATAATCCCCGGGTGAAGTGGATTCCAGAGCACGGGTAATATCTGCCACATTAACAGTTTGGTTCGCTCCGCCATAAAGCACGATAGAGTTCTCACCTGAAGGAACGACTTGAATAATGGCATGACCGGTTGGGGTTTTAGTTATTTCCACATCAGTAACATTGACATTTTCCTGTTCAAGCCGCTGAAGCAGCCATTCGGCATTTTCACCTATTTTTCCCGCGTGGCACGTAACTGCACCTGCACGTGCAAGTGCGATAGACTGGTTGAATCCTTTGCCGCCCGCGAAGACATCATATTTGTTGCTGGCAATGGTCTCCCCCGGCCTCACAAAATGATTAACCGCATAGACATGGTCGATATTAATTGATCCGAGGTTTAGAATTTGCATTTTTATTCCTCTTTTATACAATTTGTCGGTTAATGTGAGTATAATAACAAAATTAACATTTAAAGTCAAATCAGGAATTATTTAATCATATCAATAATTCTGTAAATTTTTTATAATAAAAAACAACATATTCCCCGGTAAGATTTATCCGCAATAAAATTTTTATAGCTTTATATCATTGACCTAACGTATTTTAATTTTTATTAATTTCGCAAATTTTTAAATATATTTTTTATTAATTATGCGGTAATGGATTTTGAATCAACAATAAAGAAATTTCTACATTTTCTAATTCTCTTTCCTTTCTTTTCGCCGGATTGTGTAAAAAAAAGACAAATTGTTATAGACATTGAGTTTTTTTTATGATATACTATTTGCGAAAAGTTGAAATAATTGGAATTTGCAAACACGAATTACACTAATTAAACCAAAGGAGACAAACATGATGAAAACTCTCACAAAACTCACATTATCCCTGCTCGCTGTTATCGCTCTCGCTATCTCGGCTAACGCGGCAATAACTTTCGAAGATAATTACACTGTTACTTCAGGTGGCGGTGATATTAACTATGAATACAACAATGGCGTGCGCCAATCAGGCTCTGCTTCTCCCATGCAATACGTCACATGGGCGGATAATCCGATTGCTCTTCCTTATGTAACAAATGCCGGACCTACAGCTGGAGAATTGTATATGCCGTCCGATGGCAGTGGATGGGCCGTACAATCCAGGTGGAGTCCTAATTATAATTTTACTGAATCAGGAGATTTCAGCGTTGAAGTTACATTCAACAGAACAGGCGATGCTGATTGGAAAGCTCTTAATATCTGTAAAGACAACGTTCTCGGCAGTATATTTGACGGTCCGGGAATGACTTTTATGTTTTATCCCGATGGTCATTACAACATTGTCGATGGCGGTCTTAATCAGGAAGGTGTTACAGGAACCTTTTCATTTGCCGAACTGTCATACGCATCCAGTCCTGTTTTAAAAGTGAAATTTGTTGTTTCACAACCGGATTTCAGCGGCTCCGCCGATGCACTGGTTGCTCTTTTTATTAATGATAAACCATATCCGGTTTCATTTCCTAATAATTTTATTCACACTCATGCCGGCGGATTTACAAATAATTATATGAGCGTATTTGCGGTTGGAGCAATTGGTGTCGAAAATCTTAAAGTAGCAACAGCGAATGGAAATGCTTTCAATACTCTTCCATGGTCAAGCGATGCGGATTGCGGAATTACAAGTGCTAAAACTTATACACATGCAGTTGACTTCGGTAACGCGGCAGATACAACCATCAATGGAGTTTTATTTACAGGCACAGCCGCAACTAACAGCGGAGCAAACTGGGAAGTAAGAACTGATACCGGCGATCCAATAGGTGAAGTAGAAACTACCATGTATGGTTTAGTTCCTAATATTACAGGCCAGGGACAATTTATTGTCACTAATGGTCTTTTTGATATATTTAATGTAATGAATCCTGCACTTACAATCACAGGCCTGACACCTGCACAGCAATATATATTGACTCTGTATAGTCAGGGATTTGGCGGACCTCAATATGCTTATGTTGCAACAAGTGACGGCGAAATGATTACTGTCCAGGACCCGAGCGCTATGGGACCACTCAATGGTGAGCTTATGAGTTACCAATATACTGCAAATGCAGATGGTGTTTTCTCGCTTGCAACCACAACAACAAATAATGCTGTTTGGGCTCTTTACGCTTTCAGTAATGAAGAAGTAATTCCTGAACCTATGGTTCTCGGAGTAATAGCGTTGCTTGGTTTAGCGTTTTTACGCAGAAAATAATCCGTATTAAACACTCCTAACGAAGTAACGCTGTACTCACGTTCATATTCAGCAGTAAAATGAGCCTAACGAAGTAACATGTACTCATGGTCATGTAAAAGTAAAGAATTATTTCCTAACTTTGTGATTGAAAATTTCTTGTTGAATATTGAATATTGAAATAATAATGTGGTAGTTTTGTTAGTTGGACTGCCACAATATAAAGCCTCGTTTTCTTCTTGCTAGTGTCATGTATCGCAAATAAGGTGTAATTTGACGATTGTATTCCGGATGCACAAGTGCCGCAAGATACGAAAGGC
>JAOZNZ010000410.1 GCA_029933535.1 bacterium
TTTCGTTATTATTCGTCATAAATGATAGCATCAACAATAGCAAGAACTTCATTTAATAAATCAGGATCAGATTTTTCTATAAATTTCGCTTTTCGTGAGTTGTAATCTACAGATTTTATTTGCTCAGACATTACAAATCCTGTGAGGAGACAATCTTCCGAGAGTTTTATATGCAATGGAATTTTTCTGTCGGTATTAGTTATTGGACAAACAATGGCAAGACCGGTTTTTTTGTTAAAAAGAGTGCTGGAGATAACTAAAGCCGGTCGACGGCCCTTTTGCTCATGCCCGAATTGCGGGTTGAAAGTCAGAACAATGAAATCGCCTTTTTGTGGAATATATTTTTTTGTCACCATATTTCTTTACCGGTTGGCTTTCCGAAATCTATTTCTTCAGGAGAATAATTTTCCGGCATTTTTTCCAATAAATCTTTTAATTTATATTTTTTTCTGTTGGTTTTTGTCGGTTTTATGATGATTTTACCTCTTTCAACTGAAAGATCAACTGTATCTCCTGTTGATATCCTGGCATTACGAAGAAGCTCGACTGGAAAGCGAACTCCCTGACTATTGCCCCATTTTTGAACTTTTGCAATCATAATAATTTAATTTTCTGTTTAAATAATGTTAAACTCATGTATATACAAGTATATACTATTTTGTCGTTTTTGTCAATATCTCTAAATATTACTATAAATTCATAACTGCGAGATGAATTTCCTCAGCAGTGCTAAAAAGTTATCTTTCTCCGGCACGGCTGCAAACAAAAGTTTTTATTTCAAATGGTTTTATGAATAACGAAACGGTATTATTCTTTAATTTGAGTTTACATTTCTCTTCTTCAAGCATGTTGGCTTCATAAACAGTTTTTATTCGCTCATCAAAAGTTAGTTTGATATGAGTGCCTGCTTTGCCTGCTTCATAAAGTCTGACAATTATAGCGTTGCCTTCTTCCGCCGGCTTAATGCTTTCAATAATTACATTTGGAGCGTCAACTTTAATAAAACTACTTATTTCGTGAGAATCAGTTGCAGAAAGAATTGAGGAAACAGGATTGTTTAATTCGTAAGCCGGTCTTATGACGGATTCAACCGAAAATCCGCAGGCGTGCGGGAGAATTGAATAAGTAAAGAAATGTTCTCCGTTATCCCCTGTTTCGTCAGGATGTGTTCCTGATTTTAATAGGCTAAGCTGCATAGAACTGTCATTAACACTAATCCCATATTTGCAATCGTTCAAAATAGCGATACCAAATCCACCGTCTGAAATGTCTGTCCATTTATGAGCACAAACCTCATACCGCGCAAAATCCTGCGGCAGGTTTTGGTGGGTCGGACGCTCAAGATGTCCGTATTGAATCTCATGCCGGGCAGTATCTGCGAGGACATCGAAATCGAATCCGGTTTTTAGGAGTGTATGTTTTTCTTTCCAATCAATTTTAGTTTCGAAATCTATTTTAGGAGTAGAAGCGTGGAAAATTATATCTTGAGTTAATGTAGATTTTAACCCCAGTTTATATTTGTTTCTGATTCTTAACTGAACAGGACCGTTAGAAATCATTTCACGTTTTATAAGTCTATTTTCGATTTCCATTTTTTTCGCCTGACTTTTGTCAATTTCCCAATTATCGTATTCTTTAGGAACATCTTCACCAAAAAGAAAAGAATTTAGCACTCCGGATTTTTTTACTATTTCCCGTTTTGAACTTTTATCAAGCAAAGATGTGAAATGTCCATATTTGTTGAACCTAATTTCCGCGTGGGGTGTAACTACTTTTCGCTCGGAAACTTTAAATGCTGATCCTGTTTCCGGTCGACCTTTCTTTAATTTGATAGTTGTTGAACCAAGTGCGGGGATTTTTATGCCCTGAATTGCAAGCAGTTTTTTGTTTTGAATATCGGTAATTCTCTGTGATTGAATCTCATCATTTGCGGGAACTAATCCTGCCGGAATATTTTCTAAAGTTATTTCGCTTTTTCTGTCCCAGCTTAAAGAGTTTGCTAAGAAAAGTTGATTATTTTGGCATTTATCGTTGGAAGAAATCCCCCCAACCCCCTTTAGTAAAGGGGGACTTTGTTGCGGGGGATTTTCCGATTGCCCGGAGATTTTTTCTAAAGCTTTTTTAGATAAAGCTAAAGTTCCGGCTATAGCTTTTTCATAATCAGCAACAGCTTTTTCGTTCACAGGTTGTATAGACGTACCAGGAAGAATATCATGGAATTGGTTTAAAAGAAGAATGCTCCAGAGTTCATTTAACTTTTCTGTGGGATATTTTGCTCCCTTTAAAGATGCCATAACATTCAGGTATTCGGCTTCGCGAAGTGTGGCTTCAAGCTTTCTGTTTCCTTTCTTTATTTTTGCCATCGATGTAAGCGTTCCACGATGAAGTTCAAGATAAAGCTCACCTGACCATTCCGGTATTTCTTTCATTTCCACGCTAATCCTTTTCATAAAATCGCTGACAGTTGTTATTTTAGTTTTCGGACAACCTTCCAGATCTTTAACTCTGCGAGCAATTTCAATCATTTCATATTGTGGTCCTCCTCCACCGTCTCCAAATCCGAATGCAAGAAGATGTCTATCCTGAACATCTTTGTTTTGAACATTATTCCATTTATGTATCAAAGTTTGCGGATCCGGCCAGCAATGAATATCGTTCAAATGGGAAATTATAGAAGTTCCGTCTATTCCTTTCCATTTAAAAGTATCATAAGGAAATCTGTTAGTGTCATTCCAGGCAAGTTTTGATGTACAGAAAAAATTGACATTACAACCCTTTAGAATTTGCGGCAACGCAGCTGAATATCCAAAAACATCCGGCAGCCATAAAGTATCCGCTGTATATGAAAAATGTTCTCGGGTAAATCTTTGACCGAAAATAAGTTGACGAATAAGTGATTCGCCTGAACTAAGGTTACAGTCGGGTTCGATCCACATCGCTCCATTTGGTTCCCAACGTCCTTCCGCGACTTTTTCTTTTATTTTTTTAAAAATAGATGGATATTCCTGACGAATTTTTTCAGCGTGGTATGGAGCAGATTGTATAAATTTGAATTCCGGATATTGTTCCATAAGATTCAATACCGATGAAAATGTGCGCGCGCATTTTCTACTTGTTTCCGCAAGTGTCCAAAGCCAGGCAGTATCGATATGCGAATGACCTATTATTCCTATTTCGGGAGTAGTTTTGCTATTTTTTTTATTAAGAAGCTGTTTCATTATTTTTCTTGCTTCCTTTAATTTAGGCCGCCAAACATCTTCAGGTTTTTCTGAAGGCATTGCGTCGATTACCGTAAAAACCTGAGATAATACTCGAATAATTCTTCCATGCCTTAGACTATTTTTGTCAAGATTGTTGGCAAGCTGTTTCAAAACCATAAGATCATAAACAAAAGCTGAAACATCTTCGCGCTCTACGCAAACAAAAACTCCATCAAAAGTTTTGCTGTTTTTTTTCAGAGGTTCCCAGTCACTGTCCGGCCCGGTTATTGATTTTCGAACATCAAAACTTCCTGCGTATGCTTCAAGACTAATGTGATACTTTTTATTTTTAGCACCATTGAGTGCCATTAAAACAAATGTATGATTTAGGTCAAAAACACCACGATATTCATCATCAACAATAAATAAAGTTTCTGCACCTGTTTTTGCGCGGACAAAAACTTTTTTATTTATGCATTTAACGGGAAATTTAATATCACCGCAAAACCATGCTGTAAGCCATGCTCCACCCCATTTCGTTCCTCGCGGCGCATTTCCCCATTTTAGTTTGGAATTCTTGTCAGGTTCTTTCCGGAAATGTTCAAGAGTTTCGCACATTTTTACCGGAACTTCCGCAACGGTTTCAAATTTAAGTTT
>JAOZNZ010000411.1 GCA_029933535.1 bacterium
AAATTTTCCTGTTTAGTTATTGGGTAAATAAAGATGCCACCAAAAAAAGACATTGAGCCTATACAACATACTATACATTTTGTCAAATGGTTTTATAAAATGTGTATCATTTTGTCGAATGAGTTTCCGAAAAGGCAAATATTATTGAATTTAATCCTGACTTTTATCTTGCTTTTTTCATTTTTATTAGTTATAATTAAGAAGTAAACAAATATCAATAAATCAAGGAGTTAAGATGAATTCAGAAGCAATTAAACAGGAAGTAAACAAGTTAGGACTTGCTGAAAAAATATTGCTGGTTGAAGATGTATGGGATTCAATTGCACTAAGCAATTCAGAACTTCCTTTGCCTGACTGGCAGAAAATGGAATTAGATAAAAGGTATAAAGAGTATAAAACAGGCAAACAGAATCTTCATGATTGGAGCTCTGTTCATGAAAGTTTGAGGAATAAGCATAAATGAAACTGCGCTATACTGATAGAGCAAGAGATGATCTTGAACTAGTGCTTTTATGGTATGAACAGCAAAGAACAGGTCTAGGGTTTGATTTTTTGGATTGTATTGAGGTGGCTTTACAAAATGTCATTGAGAATCCTGAAATGAGTCAGGTGCGTTATTTGAATTTTCGGGGGTGTGTAATCAGGAGGTTTCCATTTACAATTTTCTATACGATCGAACCTGATGAAATTGTGGTTCATTCTGTGTTCAATAACAGACAAAATCCCCAAAAGCGACCTTGAAAAATAATTCTGTCACAAATAATTTTGTCATTTTTGGATTAGCTCTCGCCTTTTTATTTCTCTCATCATGCGGTAAAAAAGAAGATTCTAACGAAATCAAACTGCCTTTTGAAACAAAGCAAGTTAAAAAAGTCACACAAAAAAGCCCGCCTAAAAAACTTCCCAAGCTGCAAAAACAAAAAAGTGAAAACACCCGCCCCGTAATAATAAAAGTTTACGAAAACGATTTTCCTTCAAAAAACGCGACTGTTAAAATAAAAAAACCAACAACAAAATCAGCAAGAAAATTAAGTTGGTGGACCGCTGAAACTGATGAAGACGGTAATGCTGAAATCTCCGTTCCGGCGTATTGGAAAAATTTGAATGTAGTTGCTCAAAAAGATAATTACGCACTTGTAACTTTTTCTACAAACAATCTCACACCCGAAAATTCTCCAATAAATGTTGAACTGAATTTAGATGAACAGGGAGTTATAATAACGGCAGAACTCATCACAAACAAAAAGATAAATGATGAAAGCGAAGATGTTTTCGCGAAAATCACTTCCGACAGACGTAATGACAGAGAATCACTTTTTGCCGCGAATTCTACTTCCTGCTTTAACAACAGGATAATTTTCCATCCAATAAAAATCGGATTAAAACGGATGAAAATCCTTGTTGATGTAGGTGATTTTGCAAAATCTTATTCTGATTATTTTGATACTTTAGATGGAACAAATAAAACGATTCAGGTAAATCTATTCCCAAGCGTAAAACTTTACGGCAGAGCGGTCAGAACAGATGGCATGTCGATAACAAATATTCATGTTACCGCGATACCGTATGGCCTTTACAAAAATTCACCTGATATAGGTCATGTAAATAAAAAAATAAAAACAGATTCAGACGGGAATTTCGTTATTAATAAACTTCTACCCGAACATTACAAATTACATATTACTGCTGATGAGGGCGATTATATGGTAACAAACGTTGTATTATATTCTGATGAAGAAAATAAAATGGAGTTTATTTTTCCAAATATAGAATATAGAACAATCAAAGGAATTGTGAAATATGAAGAAACAGACGACCCGGCAGAAGGAATTGATATTAAATGTGAGAACTCTCGAAATAAAAACAATAATTCTACAATTAAAACTGATGAAAACGGGGAATTTATATGCCAATTACCAATGCAGCAACATGGATTTTATGTTTTGAAAATAAACGAACCCGGTTACGCAATAATTGAACAACGGGTACGCAGCTATAGATATAAAGGCGAACAAATAAAACTGTTCTTAAGAGAAACAGGGATTATCACAGGAAAAATCACAAATAAAAAAGGTGAACCGATTTCGGAAATAACAGTTGAGTTTTTACCAATAAGTAAACAACATGAAAATTGGGAAGATGGACAGGAATATCCCGCACGAAGTGCGTTTCCGTCAAATGAAGAAGGAATGTATGTGATTTCAAACGCTGCCGCACCGGAAGTTTTTAAATTATTACAAGCGCATGGAAACAATGATTATTTTTTGCCGGATGATTATACCAAGAAAAGAATAAAAGTGGATCCAGGTGAAACAGTAACTTTTGATTTTACAATGTGGCCCAAGCAAAAGATAAAAGTAAAATTATTTGACCAAAATGAAAATGCAATCTTAAGATACAAACTGCATATTAGAGCTAAATACCAAAATAGTGAAAGCGGCACAACAATTGATGTAAATCTTGATGACGAAAATGAATGGTATAATGCGAGTATATGGAATAAAAACAGAAAAGCTACATTGTCCTTAAATGCCGAAGATGAAGATGGAAGATATGCCGTAACAAACAATATTAATATTAAAGCTGATAAAACTTATGAAATAATACTTAAAACCGGAAAAGAGTTATCACCGGATGTTGCCGGGTTTATTTATAATTATGATATGACGCCCGCTATTGATAAATGGGTTATTGCATTTGCCAACTCGAAATCTGATAATACAGCAAGTGACCATCTTGGTTCTTTTCAAATAATGGGATTGGGCGCTGAAAAAGGAGCATCAATTCAGTTGGAAGTACATAAAGACAGAATTATTCACACAACAAATGTTCTTGCGGGTAGCGATAATATTGAGTGGATTCTTTCGGAACCACTAAATATTACAGGGCGTGTATTTATTGAAAATTTAAACACGGTGGCATCAAATTTTATGGTTAGTGTTGGAAGTCAACATAATAAAAGGTCTTTCAGTTCTGAGGAAGGAAAATTTTCGTTCCCGGATAACTCCGAGAAATCATATTTTAAAAAATCGTTTAAAGTTTATATTTATGTTGATGGGTATGCACCCGAAGAAAGAGAAGTTAATCCCAATGATAGAAATTCATTCGATATCGGTGATATAATTATGATGACCGAAGCGGCAACAGTTTCAGGAAGAGTTATTGACAAAGAAAATAATCCCATTAGCATTGATGTAGTTCTTATGAAAGGAAAATGGGAGAAAATATCTAAAACTAAAAGCAAAGAATCTGATGGAACATTTGAATTTACCGATGTTCCTCCCGGAAAATATTATGTAGTGGCACATAACAAGCTTACTTTTGTTAAATCTGATAATTTTGAAATCGGATCTGAGGAAAATTATATACTTCCCGATTTGGTAATTGAATCAACTTCTGATACAGAAGAAATATCAGGAACTGTAACCTTGGATGGTCTGCCTTTAGGCAATGGAAAATTATCTTTTTTATCTGGGAACTTTCATAATGAAACAAAAATTATTGATGGGAAATATAAAGTTAAGCTATTGCCGGGAAGATACACTGTTTTTTGTATAAAAAGAAAAGTCACAACTATTGCTGAGTTGGAAGAATCAGGCGAGAATATAATTAATTTCAAATCAGGAACAGGAACTTTCGAGTTTGAATTGCCGCATGAAGGAAAATGGAAAATAAGCCTTTTTAAAGAAATCAGTCATATTAATGTGCCAATAGCGATTCCTATAAGGGTATATAACAACAAATCGGAAAAGTCGTCAAACATTCAGGATGGGGAATATATTATCACCGCTTACTGCTCAGACGAAGCTAACAAAACAAACATTACAGTTAA
>JAOZNZ010000412.1 GCA_029933535.1 bacterium
TATGTCCACCGACACAAGGTCGGCGGGACATTACCCTTTTTGTTCAATCTCTAATTAGAGGATACATTTTTCCCTGACAAAATAAATTTTTCTCCCTGAAACGGAACAATAATTTCTTTCTTACATTCGCACTCAAGTTTTTCGGCAAGAGAAAATGATTGCTTTTCCTCACCGTGAACAACAAAAACCGTCGATGCGGATTCTTGTTTATCTATCCATGCGGTTAACTCATTTCTATCAGCATGAGCGCTGAAAGTATCGAAATAATCTATTGCAGCATTTACCGGAAGATATTTTCCCAATATTTTAACAGATTCATGTTTGTCAATCAACAGCCTACCCAAAGTATTTTCAGCACAAAATCCGCAAAAAACAACTCTCGATAACGGATCAGATAAATTCTCTTTAAGATGATATAGTATGCGACCCGCTTCACACATGCCTGAAGCGGTAATTACTATATGAGGACCTTTCTTAGTGACAAGACGACGCGAATCTTCAGCTGATACAACATTATAACAATTTAATTTATTAGAATCTATTCTCCCGCTGATTTCCGCTGACTCTTTGTTTGAATATTCGAGGAATAGTTCCGAAGCTTTAATCGATAGCGGGCTGTCAAGATAAACAGGAACTTTAGGAATTGCCCCTTCTTCAATAAAAGAATTCAGTTCGTAAAGCATTCTTTGTGTTCTTCCAACAGAAAAAGCAGGAACAATTATTCTTCCTCCCGCATTGATTGTAGAATTAAGATTATTACACAACTCGCTTTTAGCATAAGAATACGGTCGATGTTCACGATCGCCATAAGTACTTTCGACTACGATTATATCCGTATTCTCAGGAGCAACAGGATTGGGCATAACCCATTCATTTTTTCTTCCAAGATCACCTGAAAAAGCAATCGTAGTAGGTGCCACTTTATTATTTTCACGTAAAATTATTGAACTGGCACCAAGAATATGTCCGGCGCAAAAAAACATAACTTCAAGTTTGGCGGATGGAGTAATTGTTTGATTCCATTTTACAGGAACCATCTGCCGCAATGTTTGTTCAACATCACTTTCAGAATAAAGATCCGGCAGAGGGAGTAATCCACGCCGTTCTCTTTTTTTATTTAAGGAATCAGTTTGTGAATGAAGAACAAACGCGCTGTCAAAAAGGAGAAGTCGGCAAAGATCAATTGTTGCCTGCGCTGCGTAAATAGGGCCGTTAAATCCTTGTTTTACAAGTCGGGGCAATCTGCCGCTGTGATCGACATGAGCATGTGTTAGAAAAACACCAGCCACATTTTCAGCCTGAATTGGAAGTTGAGCATTCCGGGTGTACATATCACGTCTGCCACCTTGAAAAAGACCGCAATCGACAAACCAGCAGCGATCATCAGCATGAATTACATGCAGTGACCCGCTAACCATTCTTGCTCCTCCGGAAAAGATAATATTCACATGAAATCAAGTGTCAGGTGTCAGGTGTCAGGTGCCAGGTGTTCAACTTCTTAAATCTTAAATCGGTGTTCCTTGTTCTTAAATCATTCGGGATGAATTTCTTTATTCATCAAATTTGAATGTATCTCTATTTTGATCCCACCATGCCCGTGCATCGTTATAATCTTTAAATTCCTGATCGGTGATAAATTCAATTGAATCGAGAGAATCTTCCCGAAGTTCTTCGTCATCGCTTAGCAAACCTTTCTCAATCAACGCGTCTACAGCTCTTGGGTCGGCAATATCTTCGATTGTAATTATAGCTTTTTCTCTGACATCCTGGTCTTCAGACTCCATAGCTTTTGCAAGACTGGGAATTATGCTTGGTTCTTCAATATAAAGCATCGTATCAACAGCATTATCACGAACATCTGCATTCTCGTCATCAAGAGCTTTCATAAGCGCTTCATTAATAGATTCATCATTTATGTCCATTAACGCGTCAAGGGCATATTCGCGAATGTCAGGGTCTTCATCGTCCAGAGCTTTCATAACGGTCGGTAAAACAATGGGATCAGCAAGTTCCATAATCGCGTCAAGTGCCGCCTCACGAATATCTACATTTGCCTCATCCAAAGCTTCATCAACAACAGCAAGAACAATCGGATTATCTATTCCCTCAAGATCCTCGATAGCTTTAATTTTTTCTTCATCTGTCAGATCCATTCTTAGAGCTTTCGATGCCTTATCAACAATATCTTTAACTTCCTGGTTTGGCTCAAACCATTTAGGCAATTTTACATCCTCTTCATTTCCTGCATTAGAACTTTTTCCCTTCTCAGATTTTTTTAGTAATTCTTCCATTTTTGCACGCTCATTAGGAGGAAGCGCAGCGAGCATTTTTTCAACTTCATCTTTATTTTTTTTCTTAGCGGCAGATTTAGTTGATTGTATTTTTTTTATTTTTGTTTTAGCTGTAACATTTGTTTTAACTTCAGGTGTTTCTTCTTTTTTCTTACCGCAACCCGAATTAAAAATCATCATTGAGAAAACAAGAGAAAGAAATAATATTGATTTTAATTTCATTTTAATCCTTTTCATTTTTGTTAATTAATATTTATTTTTACATTCATTATCATATAGCAATTATTATACCAATATGTAAAATGTATTATGCTTTTATGAAAGATAACCTTGCTTATCAAGATATTCTAAAACTTTTCCGGCACTCCTTTCTACAGTTTCCAAAGCTGTATTAACAGTTATCTCCGGCCTTTCCGGTATTTCGTAAGGAGCGGAAACACCTGTAAAATCAGCTATTTCACCCTTCCTGGCTTTTTTATATAATCCTTTCGGATCACGCTTTTCGCATTCCACTAAAGGACAGTCAATAAACACTTCCACAAACCTGCCTTCATCAATCAATTGACGTACAGAATCTCTATCCCGTTTGTAGGGAGATATGAAAGCTGTGCACACAATCAATCCGGCATCGGCAAAAAGTTTCGCTACTTCACCTATACGGCGAATATTTTCAACTCTGCCTTCCGGTGAAAAATCAAGATTTTTGTTTAAGCCGTGGCGAACATTATCACCATCAAGAGTATATGTATTACATCCACGTTCGAACAGCTGTCTTTCGACTTCGATTGCAAGCGTAGATTTCCCTGAACCTGAAAGGCCTGTAAACCAGAGTATCAAACCTTTATGCCCGTTTTTCTTTTCACGGTCCGTTTGTTTAATAACCTGTTCATGCCAAACTATATTTTCAGATTTACTCATAATAAATCGTTATTCGTTAATCGTTATTCGTTAATCGTTATTCGTTTAGTCCGTTTAGTCCGTTTAGTCCGTGTTTAAAATTCCACATTCCCAGGCGTTCTTGGAAACGGTATTACATCGCGTACATTCGACATACCTGTCAGAAAAAGCATAAGCCGCTCGAATCCTAAGCCGAAACCCGAATGAGGGACACTGCCAAATCGTCTTAAATCTCTGTACCACCAATAATCTTCTTTATTCATATTTTGTTCTTTCATTCTGCTGTCAAGAACATCCAATCTGTCTTCGCGCTGGCTTCCGCCGATTATTTCACCAAATCGCGGAACAAGCACATCCATCGCTCGAACAGTTTTTCCATCATCGTTCATTCTCATATAAAACGGCTTAATTGACGCGGGCCAATCATAAACGATCACCGGTTTTTCAAATTGTTTTTCTGTAAGAAAGTGTTCATGTTCTGCCTGAAGGTCATTTCCCCATTCAATTGGAAACTCCCATTTCTCATTTGATTTTAAAAGTAAATCTATCGCGTCGGTATAAGTTACACGCGCGAATTCACTTGAAACGATTTCTTCCAACGTTTGAATCAATCCCGGTTGAATTCTTTTATCAAAAT
>JAOZNZ010000413.1 GCA_029933535.1 bacterium
TAATTGAGCTCGAAAGCTCAATTATGGTAATTCATTTATTAAAATGAATTATTAAAACAAAAACCTTTTAGACAAAATAATGGATGTCAAAATGATTAAATTCAAATCAAATCTTTTTTAAACAGAATCATTAACAGCAGTCGACGTTATAATTTTTAATACAAAGAGTTTTTACCACTAATCCACACTTATCTACACGAAAGAAGAAATACAATTTTATTAATGAAAAAAGTTTTAAAATTTATAAACCTGGGTTTATAATTTCAGAATTTTTCATAAAAGAGAATTAAATAACAATTCTCTTTGTCTTAAAACAATAAAATTATATTTTAAATTAATTGAGCTTTAAGACTCAATTATGGTAATTCTTTTAGATAACAACGAAGTAACGCTGTACTCACGTTTTATTGTTTAATATTAATAAATAAATTTTTTCTTTTTGTATTTTGCTTAAATAGTATTTCTTTGTATTTAAAATGATTCTGTCACTAAATGATTTTGTCTAAAGATCTCGGTTCTCGGACTTCGTAACCTTACAACCTCCATCGCTCCGTGGAAAGTGGAACTATTCCACTGGGGGTAGCTTCACAACCTCGCTTTTAGCGTAGCAACCGTCCCACTTTCTCACCCACTTACCCATAAATTTTCTATAAGTATAAAATCAACAATGAATAAAGTAATACCAAAAATTGATTTCGCGCAATGCGCGAAATCAATTTTCAGGATAGAACATCTGCTCAGCATATATCATCTGAAATCCCGGATCTGCCGCAAGCTCGACATGCCCTGCTTTTCCAGCAATTGTTTCCACTCTTTTTCTTTCTTTTTTGGAAACAAGTACACGCTTGGCTCCTGTAGATGCCGCGTTACCTATAAAATGTATCTTTTCCATTGAAACATTCGGTATTAATCCTATCCTTCGAGCTTGCGCCGGACGAAGATAATTTCCGAACGCTCCAGCAAGAAAAATACAGCATACATCTTCGAGTGTTATATTTTCGTGCTTCAGTAGAAGCTCACATGCAGTCGCTACTGCAGCTTTAGCGAGTTGTAGTTCTCTAAGATCTCTTTGAGTCAAGAATATTTTTTGAGGATCAGCTCCATTTCCTATATATTCATCGGTTTCAGGATCAAATAACAGGAAAGCACTGCCGCCATCTTCTTCTACAAGTCGTTTCGACAGCCAGTCAGGCGTTTCCTCAGGGAGTTCATCATGATCATTTATCCTGCCTGTCGGGTCAAGTAATCCCCTGTTTAACAGCTCTGCAGCAATGTCAATTAATCCCGTACCGCAAATCCCAACAGGCGTTTGTTGCCCTATTACATCTATTATCATCTTGCTGTCAGTTATCTGTACATGCTCTATCGCTCCGTTCGCTCCACGCATCCCCGCGGAAATCCTCGCACCTTCAAATGCAGGTCCCGCCGGCGCGGAAGTTGTTGTCCATCCATTTTTATTTCCCAAAGCAACTTCACCATTCGTACCAATATCAATTATCAACTGTTTTTTTTCCGATTCATCCATATCGGTTGCAAGCATACACGCCACAGTATCTCCACCTACGAAACCGGAGACTACGGGAAAGCTGTACAATTTAGTTTTGCTGTCAATATCAATTCCGATTTCCGCGGCGAAAATATTTTTAGCATTTGTATAACTTGGTTCAAAAGGCAGATGCGCCATATTTTCCATTGAAGCTTTGTGAAGCGAATGAAGCATCACCGTATTGCCTGTAAAAACAATTTCCGCGACTTTATCGGATGGGACTTTACTTTCACCCAAAACATCCGCAATAATTTTATTTATCGTCTTGATAAGTTCGGAATTTAACTCTTCAAGCCCTTCCTCACTGAGCGAATGATTAATTCTCGATATTACATCGGCTCCGTATTTCTGCTGACCATTCAAATATGACGATACCGCTAGAGTCTGACCCGTCTTGTAGTCAACTATCGAACCCACTACCGTTGTCGTACCGATATCGAAAGCGAATCCGTAAGGTTTTTCCTGGGAGAAGTCTGCTGATAATTTCAGTTGAGTTTCCCCTGCGTCTTTTGTCAGAATATTTAAATGATTTACCCGTGATTTATCCGGAATAGTTATTTCCGCATTACAAATAACGCGCCACTTACAAGCTAATCTAAATCCTTTTTCAATCTCTTCTTCAGATAAAAATTTACTGTCAGCTTCGGTTACAGGCGGAGGATTACCATCATCAAGTTTTATTCCCACTATACATTTCCCGCATAATCCCATTCCATCACAATACGCGGTAAGTGAAATCCCGTGCCGGTCTAACGCTTCATGCAAATAAGCATGTTCGGGAACAATTAATTCCCTGTTATCCGGCATTACTAAAATTGAACAAGTTTCGTGCATGATCATGTTTTAAGGTTTAAAGGTTATTCTCTTCGTTCATTTAAGGTTGCGCAAAGCGCTTAAGGTTGTTCGCTTTGCTCACTTAAGGTCTGAACTTCCAAAATCTTAAATCGTTAAAATGATTCCACGTCAGCGCCCGGCGAATGCCTGGGTGTCACTAAATGATGAACATGAGTACAGTGTTACTTCGTTGCTGTCTATAGTTTTAAGTTTTGTTTTTAATCATTCGGCTGACCTCCATCGCCCCGTGGAAAGTGGAACTATTCCACTGGGGTCAGCCTCCCAACCTCGTATCCTCGGTTCTCGGACTTCGGTTCTCGGGCCTCGGTTCTCGGTCTTCCCAGCCTCCATCGCCCCGTGGAAAGTGGAACTATTCCACTGGGGGTAGCCTGTCCTCCGTCCTCGGATCTCGGACCTCGGGTCGCGGACTTCGGTTCTCGGTCTTCCCACCTTCCCACCTTCCCACTAATAACCATTAACTAATAACTAATAACTGCTCGCCTAAGGCGCGCTCAGCGCTTCGCTCCTCTCGGACGCCGCCGTAATCGCCGTGAGAAGTGTATAATTAACTTTGTTTATATCTAAAATCTTTATCGCTGCTTCGGTCGTTCCACCGGGAGAAGTAACACGTTCCCGCAATTTCCCCGGCAATTCCTGCGTTCGAATAACAAGTTCCCCGGCACCGCGAACAGTTTCGGCCACTAAATTCAATGCTTTATATTTCGGCATTCCGCCGTCTATTGCTGATTTTACCATTGCTTCCATTAAATAAAAAACGTAAGCCGGTCCTGAACCACTAACAGCAGTAATAGTATCCATTAAATTTTCTTTAACTTGAATTGCATAACCAACTGAATGAAAAATATCAATTGCAAGTGATGCATGGGTTTTTGTCGCAGATTTACCACGGCATATCGCCGCGGCACCGCGACAAACCAACGCCGGCGTATTGGGCATTACTCTTATCACCGGAGTTTTTTTCGGTAAATAGTTTTCTATTTTTTTCGTTGATATTCCTGCCGCAATAGAAATCACTAATTTATCTTTAAGCGTTTCACCTATCCTCTCAAGAACATCCGGTAAAACCTGTGGTTTTACTGCAAGAATAACCACATCGGATTTTTCTATTGCCGCGGTGCTGGAATCGGTAATCTTTATTTTATACTCATTCTTTAACCAGTCTAACCGGTTACCGTTAACATCAAATGCAGTTATTTGTTTGACTGATACAATTTTTGATGACAAAAGACCGTTAATCAACGCTTCCGCCATATTTCCCGCGCCTATAAAGGCAATTTTTTTCCCTGTTATACTCATTTTAATTAATTGATGCGCTCAGCGCATAGTTATCAGTTAATAGTTATTAGTGAAAGGTTATTCTCTTCGTTCATTTAAGGTTGCGCAAAGCGCTTAAGGTTGTTCGCTTT
>JAOZNZ010000414.1 GCA_029933535.1 bacterium
TATTCAACATTACCGTTCTGTTGATGTAATATTTCTGTAGTGATTTTGTGTATCTCAGTACTTGCTTTCGGGGTTTGCTGTCCGGTTAATTTTTCTGAATTACTGTTTAAACGCGTTGAAGCGGTGGTTTCTATTACATCGCTATCTAATATTTTATTGGCTGGAAGGGGAAGTGCAGTAATAAAGAGTAAGAATAATAAAGCCCCCCCGTTTTTTTTACAGAACGTGAAGAGAGCGATAGAATTTTTTGTACTTTTCTTAGAAAACATTTTATATATATTTGAATATCGATAGAATAAATCTGGTTTAAGTCATCCATTATACTTATATACATTATTATTGTCAATACTAATCCGGAATCAGGTGTCAGGTGTCAGGTGTCAGGTGTCAGGTTTCAAGTTTCAGGTTTCAAGTTTCAGGTTTCAGGTTTCAGGTGTCAGGTTTCAGGTGTCAGGTTTCAAGTATCAAGTTCGCATTGACTTTTTGGTCATGATGCCATACAATATGGTAGGAAACAACAAAAATGTAATGGAAAGTAAATGATAAAGAAAAAAATCAATCAATCTGAATTGAGAAGCGAGGTGGCTGAACTCCATCTCCTTTTCGATATTAGTCAGGCACTTGAAAGAAGTTTGGATCTACGCGATGTAGTCGGGCAAGTTCAGGAAGCTATGGCTAAACGTATGGGAATGATGCGCGGAACGTTGACATTGCTCAACCGTGAAACCGGCGAAATTTTTATTGAAGAAGCTTATGGCCTATCTAAAAGTCAGCGCCAAAAAGGGAAATACCAAATTGGGCAGGGGATTACCGGGAAAGTTGTTGAAACGGGTGCAGCCGCAATTGTGCCGAGGATTTCACAGGAACCAAAATTTCTTAATATTACAGGAGCAAGAAATACTATTAATAAAAAAGATATTTCTTTTATCTGTGTGCCCATTAAACTCGGAACAGAAATTGTAGGTGCGCTTAGTGCGGACAGACTTTTCAATGATCAGATTTCTTTAAAAGAAGATGTGCGCCTTTTATCTATCATTGCTTCAATGATTGCTCAGGCGGTAAAATTGAGGCAGGCGGTAAAAGAAGAGCGTCAAAAACTTATTGATGAGGATAATCGTCTTCGCGAAAGATTAAAAGAACGTTTTCGACCTGATAATATCATTGGTAATTCTAATACGATGCAAAATGTTTTCAACCTTATTGCGCGGGTTGCTAAAAGTTCGGCTAATGTACTTATTCGTGGTGAAAGCGGCACCGGAAAAGAGTTAGTGGCAAATGCTATACACTACAATAGTTTGCGTGATTCACAACCTTTTATAAAAGTAAATTGCGCGGCTTTACCTGAGACAATTGTTGAAAGCGAGCTTTTCGGTCATGAAAAAGGCGCATTCACAGGAGCACTCAGAACGAGAAAAGGCAGATTTGAAATGGCTTCCGGAGGAAGTATTTTCCTTGATGAAGTGGGGGACTTTTCACCTGCAACGCAGATAAAACTTCTTCGATTTCTGCAGGAACGTGAGTTTGAACGTCTCGGGGGAAATGAAACTATTAAAGCTGATGTAAGAGTCATTGCGGCAACAAATCGGAATCTTGAAGAGCTTATGGAAAAAGGAGAATTCAGACAGGATTTATATTACCGCTTGAATGTTTTCCCAATTTACATTCCACCGTTGCGGCACAGAAAAACCGATATACTGCTTCTTGCAGATCGTTTTGTTGAAAAGTACAGTAAAATTAATGATAAAAAAGTTATAAGAATTACAACTCCGGCAATTGATATGCTTATGAGCTATCATTGGCCCGGAAATGTTCGTGAACTTGAAAATTGCATTGAGCGTGCAGTAATTCTTGCTGATCATGAAGCAATCCATAGTTATCATTTACCGCCGACTTTACAAACACCGGAAATAACAGGAACAACGCTTGTTGGGGACCTGAAAACGACACTTGATAACGTGGAGTATGACCTGATTGTCGATGCTCTAAAATCTTCAAGAGGCAATATGGCAAAGGCAGCAAGAGTATTAGGAGTTACAGAACGTCTGATGGGATTACGAGTTACGAAACACGGAATAAATTCCGGTGAATTTAAAATGATAAAATAATATTTAAAACAGAATATTGTTCTGTTTATTAAAAAAATATATAAAAATGATTTTCTTTAGTCCGACATACTTGTTTCTGGTTGCAATACCTTCTCTTCTTATTGCACTTTGGGCACAATCAAAAGTTAAAAATGCTATGGCGAAATATAGCCGTGTTGCTAATCTATCAAAGTTAACAGGAGCTCAGGCGGCAAGAAAAATTCTTGACAATAACGGTCTTGTAAATGTTAAAATTACTACTACTAAAGGATGGTTAGGTGATCATTATGACCCCGTTAGCAAAGAACTAAGACTTTCACCTGACATTTATTCAGGGAGATCGCTTGCGGCAGTCGGAATAGCAGCCCACGAAGCCGGTCACGCATTGCAGCAGGCAACCAAGTATTTTCCGCTTGCTTTGCGAAGTGTAATTGTTCCAATGGCATCGATTAGTAATTTTGCATGGCCTCTTCTTATTATAGGAATAATATTCAAGATGATAATGCTTGTTTATGTTGCTGTTATATTTTTCTTTGCGATAGTTATTTTGCAGATAATAAATCTTCCTGTTGAGTATAACGCATCCCGTCGTGCTAAAAAGGCGCTAATTAATTGTAATATTGTCACAAATGATGAATCCGAAGGGGTGAAAAATGTATTAAACGCAGCGGCGTTAACTTATGTGGCTGCCGCATTAGGCTCAATCCTGCAACTTCTTTATTTTATTGGATTAGGGAGGAGAAGTTGAATCCTGCCCCGCTATAGGCGGGGGTTAAATCGAACATCGAATATCGATTAACGATTTAAGATTCAAGAAGTTAATAAATCGCATTGAATATCCCTAACGAAGTAACATGTACTCATGGTCATATCCAACACGAAATAACCAATTATCAAGTTTAGGAACTGACACCTGCCACCGAACATCCAAGATGAAATAAATACTAAATTCATCCCGAGGCGCTAGCGCGCTCGGGACGAATTTCCCGACACCTGACCTTTCGTGATACCCGTTGCCTCATCCAAAAATCTACTCCAAATAACATTTCATATTTATTAACGTCATTTATTTTTATTTCACTTTGCCGCTTCGATTTGTTCCTGCAACGAACATATTGATAATTACGAAGCACATATCGCGCATAACATCGACTGTAATTTGTTAAAGAAATACTATTATACTTTATTTTGAGTAGATTTTGGATGAGGCAATTCGCGGGGTTGACATATATTTTAAAATATGGGACAAGTTATGCACAATTTTCCATAATCCATTTGACAAACGAAAATATTTCTGTTATACCCTTGTCAATCAAAATTAGCATGTTGCATATGAATCATATTTACTTTACAATAAAAAAGGCTCCAGCTCTCCAGTTCTTTTAATTTGTTATTTAACTTCTTTAAAAGAAGTTTTTCGTTTTTCTTTTCTGTTTTACCACTCGTTTTCTTTCTTAGCAATTCCTCTTGCTTTGATTTTTTATATTCTGTCCATACTTGCAGTCATTTTTCAAAATTTCACACCTTTAACCCAATTCCAGCACCAATATACTTATGAAAAAAATTATTTTTATCACGCTTTTGGCTGCTTCAACTTTTTGTCAAGCTAATCCGAAAGATTGTCCGCTTGCCGCAGAAATACACGCGCAAAAAGATTTTTATAATCTTTGAAAATAGTTGTATTAAGAGCCAAAAATGAAAATGTTTTAAATCTGTCAAAA
>JAOZNZ010000415.1 GCA_029933535.1 bacterium
CGCGGGGCGCTAACGCGAACCTTAAAACCGACAAATGGCTATAATAAAAGGAAAAGTATATGTGCTGAAAGATGATATTGATACCGATCAGATCATCCCGGCAAATTTTTTAAATCTTGTACCGACAATCCCTGAAGAATATGATGAACTCGGTTCTCATGCTTTGGCTGGCTTGCCGGATTCTTATCCGCCTTTCATGAAGCCGGGTGAAAAGAAAGCCGGGTATTCAATTATAATAGCAGGAAGAAATTTTGGCTGCGGGTCATCACGTGAACATGCCCCTGTCGCGCTTGGCGCGTCGGGAGTTGAAGTGGTTATTGCTGAATCTTTCGCAAGAATATTTTTCAGGAACTGTATTGCGACCGGAGAAGTTTATCCTTTGGAAGTTCGGGAAAGGTTATGCGATATTTTTTCCACCGGAGATGAAGCTGAAATAAATATTGAGGGCAATATTATTGTAAACAAAACAAACGGCAAAACATTTGAAACTTTACCGCTTGGCGCTGCGAAAGATGTAATTGATTCAGGTGGAATTTTTGAGTATGCCAGAAAGGCAGGACTGTGCAGTTAAGAAAACATTTAATACATAATAAATAGTACGGAGTAACTATGTTACATATTTTTAGAAAGAAACAACGACCTATTCTTTGGGTCATACTTGTAGTAATAATTATAACTTTTGTTTGGTTTTATGGTCGCGGTGGTGACGTATTCAGTAATTCAAGACAAGCTGAACAAGTAGGTAAAATCGGTGACAAAATAATAACTCAGGAAGATCTTAATCATGCAATTAGAGGCGCGATGATTTATATGAAAGTCTTCTTAAGATATCCTCCTGAACTTATGCCTAACGGAGATGTTTTAAAACAGGAAGGATGGCGAAGAATCGTTGAAATTAATCAGGCGGAGAAAGATGGAATAACTGTAAGTAAGGATGAAGTCAGAAACGCGATTGAAAAACTTGTGTTCGGGAAAGCAGGTTCATTTAATGCTGTAGCTTACAATAATTTTGTGCATAAAATTGCCGGTGCAATGACCCCGCGCGAATTTGAGAATCACATTCGTGAAGAGCTGATGATTGAAAAAGTCAA
Organism: bacterium; assembly: GCA_029933535.1. Taxonomy (GTDB): domain Bacteria; phylum Auribacterota; class UBA3054; order UBA3054; family B51-G9; genus B51-G9. Next base: position 1,092 of record JAOZNZ010000415.1, read on the forward strand.
ACGTTATTTAAGTTCTGCAGTAATAATTACTGATGATGATTTGAAACAGGCTTATGATGTTAACAATACATTGGTAAAAATTGCTTATGTGCCGTTTTATTATACGAATTTCTTTAAAGGGCAAACTGCTGCAACTAACGAAATTGAAGAATTCTTCTACACTAATCAGGAAAATTTCCGCGTGCCTCAACAGGTAGATATCGCATTCGCTGTGGTAAAAGCTCTTCCTGAGAAAGTCGTTATTGAAGATGCAGAATTGCAGGAATATTATGATGAAAATAAAGATAAATTTGCAATTACTAATGATGTTGATTCTGCAACCGGGGAAGTAAGTGAATTCAAATCTTTTGAAAAAGTTAAATCTGAAATTAAAAAAGAACTTATTGAACAACGTGCAATTGAAATCGCTTATGACAAGCTTGAACAGTTGTACTTTGCAATGGGGGACAGCTCATCGAATGATTCCCGCAAGAGAACAAAAGCGTTTCACGATAACGCGAAAAAATTGAATATTCCAACTGTTGAAACCGGATTGATAGCATTGGAAGATCAAATTCCCGGTATTAGTAATAGTTATGAAATCGTTCGGTTAGCGCTTTCGGCGAAAGAGGGCGAAGCAAGTGATTTGGTTCAGTTGCCGGATAATAGTTTTTTAATGTATGTAGTTAAAAATAAAAGAGATACATATTTGCCGGAACTTGATGAAAAAGGTGTTGATGAACTTGTTGAAAAAGAAATCATAAGACGCAGATCACTCGCATCGGCAAGACAGATCGCCGAGCAATTACGTAATACGATATCGAAATCCAAAAAAGGTTTTGTCGATGCGGCAAAATCTTTGGGATATAAACCGGAAATAACGGTTCCTCTTGACAGAAATTCAGGAATTCAAGAGGTTGGCTGCCCGGCGGAAATTGTATCAAGATTATTCGCTTTTCCTGTGAATGTATCTGTTGTCGTTCCATTTGTTTCAGGTTATATGCTCGCGTGTCCCGTTGAATATTATGATGCTGACAATTCGCTTATGTACACTGAAGAGGATGAGTTAAAGAAAAAATTATTTCAGCAGGAAGCAGGTATGTTAATTAATTCCTGGCTAATGCAGGGAGCAAAGGATTTGAAAATTATAGACACAGCTCAGCAGCAAGAGCAATAATAGTTGAAAGTTGAAAGTGGGGAGATTGGAAACTTCTAAAATCTCAAATCGTTAATCCTTGTTCTTGAATTGAATTGAATATTGAACAAGGAACGCCGATTTTCGAACTCTGATTTTAAAACAGAATATTGAAATATTGGAAAATACTAACGAAGTAACATGTACTTAATGTCAAACGTCAAAACATAACACTATGAACATTTTAGCGCCACGCTCACGAAGGACTTGTAATGATTTTTCTCAACTCCCTTTTGCGCCAATAGGAATTATGGCTACTCCCGGCGGGCGCGACATTGCCGAGAAAGTTGATAGCCAGCTTGTAATTCAGCGCAAAGCACTTGCGGAAATATATCCTCGATTTGAAGATTGTCCCGGTTTTTTGAGAGATTCATATTTAATTGACTGTGATATGCCGAGATTTGGTAATGGTGAGGGCAAGGCAGTTATTAATGAATCAATCCGCGGATTTGAACTTTATTTTATTACCGATATCGGGAATAGCGGTGTCTGTTATAATAGAAACGGTGCTAATGTTACTATGAGCCCGGATGAGCACTATCAAGACCTTAAAAGGCTTATCTCGGCGACAAGAGGGCTGGGATACAAAAATAACGTTCTTCTTCCTCTGCTTTATGAAAGCCGCCAACATAAAGTTTCCGGTCGCGAATCTTTGGATTGTGCAATGGCTTTACAGGAACTTGTTGAGATGGGTGCTGTTAATATAATGACAATTGATGCTCACAATTCGCATGTTCAAAATGCAATTCCTAATTGTGATTTCGAAAATCTACACGCTAATTACCAACAGATTAAAAGTATAATCAGCACTGAAAATGATTTCAAAATCGGTGAAAAGAATCTGATCGTTACAAGTCCGGATCTCGGTGGCCTGGAAAGATGCCGCTACTTCGCGGAGCACTTGCAGGCAGAACTTACAGCCTTTTACAAATTAAGAGATCTATCTAATATTGTTAATGGTAGAAATCCAATTATTGAACATAAATTTCTCGGCGGAGATATTAAAGGTAAAGACGCGCTGATTGTTGACGACCTCATCGCTACAGGTGACTCAATGCTGGACGTTGCCACAGGATTAAAAGAAATGGGAGCGAAAAGAATTTTTATGACTTGTACTTTTCCACTTTTCACAGATGGAATAGCACATTTCGATAAAGCGTTCAAAGAAGGAATCTTTGATAGACTTTACGGCACAAACGCTACTTACAATAATCCCGAACTTCTCAATCGCGAATGGTATATTCCAGTTGATGTATCGCAGCTTATAGCTCTTTACATCGATTCGTTTAATCGCAATGAATCAGCAAGCCGCTTGCTTGATAATACTCTCAAAATACACGCTATTCTTGAGCGGAAAGGAGTTCTTTAAGGTAACGCAAGCATCTTGCTTGCAATGCCGGAAGGCAAACCATATCGCTCATATGGCATACCCGAAAGGACATCAGGGACTATAAGGACACTAAAACGGTACCAACATCCATTTTGACACCTGACACCCGAAACCTGAAACCTGAAACCTGAAACCTGAA
>JAOZNZ010000416.1 GCA_029933535.1 bacterium
GCCTTAGCGAGAGTTGTTTTATATTTATATTTTGATATTAAATTTAAATCCTGTAGATCATGTTTATCCTGTCTAAATCATCTTGACTTATAACACACGGTGTGATAAGATATAAATGTTAACAATTAACCGGAGCTAATCATAAATAACTTCTTTAATAAAATCGCGTAAATCTTATGTTAATTAATATTTATACCGCCTGGATCGCATTTTTAATGGGCTGTATCGCCGGTGCTGTTTCGGGATTGTTTTTCCATAAAAAAGAATGGATGGGCGGATACAATTCATGGCGAAGACGATTGACCCGCCTGGCACATATATCTTTTTTCGGAATCGGATGCCTTAATCTCGCGTTTGCGTTGACATCAAAACAACTTGGATTGGAATCAGGGATTATAATACCATCCGTTCTTTTGATAATAGGAGTTGCAACGATGCCGCTTGTATGTTATCTTAGCGCGTGGAAGCCAATATTCCGGCACATTTTTTTCATCCCCGCCGGTTCCGTAATTTTAGCTTTAATTTTTTTCCTCTGGAAAATAGTTAGTGTCTAATCAAAAACCCCGTCACTAAATATATTATGAAAATTGGTTTAATAGCAATGAGCGGTATTCGGGTCTGCGATACAGAATTACTAAAACTCGGACTTACATTGCCGGGTTTTGTTGAACGCAGCAAAACAATTGCTTCCCTGCCAAGTCTTGGACTCTTAACTTTAGCAGGAATGACTCCTGATAATCATGAAATAAAATATATTGAGATACCGGATCTTTCAAAAGAAAATGATTTACCCGATAATTTTGATCTGGTTGCTATTTCAAGTTATAGCGCGCAAATTAATGAAGCTTACGAACTGGCGAGTCGATACAAGAAAAAAAGAATCCCGGTTGTTATGGGTGGGCCGCATGTTACAGCGTTGCCTGAAGAAGCGCTGCAATTTTGTGATTCTGTAGTTATAGGCGAAGGGGAACAATCCTGGCTCCAAGTGCTGCAGGACGCGGAAATGTCAGTTTTAAAGCCGCGTTATGGTTTAAGACAAAGCAATTATGAAATGTCTGATTCTCCGATGCCGAGATTTGAACTTCTTGACATCAAAAAATACAACCGTATAACGGTACAAACAAGTCGTGGCTGTCCCCATCAATGTGAGTTTTGTGCAAGCTCGGTTATTTTAACAAATCGTTACAAACAAAAACCGGTGTCAAATGTCCTCAAAGAAATTAATAGTATTATTGATTTATGGAAGCACCCGTTTATTGAATTTGCTGATGATAACAGTTTTGTAGATAAAAACTACTGGAAAGAATTACTTCCCTATTTTAAAAACAAGGGAATTCGATGGTTTGCTGAAACTGATCTGTCGGTAGCTGAAGATCCCGAATTACTTAATTTGATGCGCGAAGCAGGTTGTGCTCAACTGTTGATAGGCTTAGAAAGCCCGGAAAAAGAAAGCTTGCATGAAGTAGAAATAAAAAGCGATTGGAAATATAAACACTTTTCACAATATAAAAACGCAATACACACAATTCAGTCTCATGGAATTACTGTTAACGGATGCTTTGTTCTTGGATTGGACGGGCATACTACGGATATTTTTGATCAAGTGTTTGAATTTGTAAAATCTACAGGATTATATGAGGTTCAGGTAACCATTATGACTCCATTTCCCGGGACAGCTTTGTACGAGCGATTAAAAAATGAAAACAGACTTATAGAAGCTGAGAACTGGAAAAAATGCACTTTATTTGATGTTAATTTTATTCCCACTAAAATGTCGGTTGAAGAATTAGAAAAACAATTTAAAAAACTTGTGGTTAAATTATATAGCGATGAATTCACCAGTTGGCGAAGAAGTAATTTTAAGAAAAATATTCGCCTGCGAAAATTTTAAGGAGTGCAACTATGAAAAAAATTAACACAATATCATTTTTATTTATAATCACAGCCATCTATGACGGATTGCTGGGAATTATTTTTATATTTGCGGGTAATTACGCGTATCAATTGTGTAATATAACTCCACCCAATCATATAGGATATGTTCAATTCCCTGCCGCTCTGCTGATTATTTTTGCTATCATGTTTACGGTAATCGCAAAAAATCCAATAAAAAACAGAAATCTTATTCCGTATGGAATACTACTCAAGATTTCTTATTGTGCGGTTGTGTTTTTTCATTGGTTTACAACAGAGATTCCATACATGTGGAAACCTTTCGCAATTTTTGACCTGTTATTTCTTATTTTGTTTCTATGGGCGTATGTATCTCTTGGCAAATTGAGTACGTCGTTTCGACCCGAAGCGACTGTTTTAAGAAAAACAAATTAGCTGAAATTTTGCTGAATAAGTACCTCACTTCGACCCGAAGTGAGGTATTTATTGAAAACTTATAAGCTTACTTTTTGAAAATATATTTTTATCTAAATAGTCGGCCCTTAAAAAGTCAATATTGATAGTGTTAATCACTATTTCATGTTTAAAAAGTGTGTTATATTTTGCAAGGAAAAACGTCTTATCAACCAAAACCTTGCAATAAATCTTGTTTTGAGGAGACTATTCCGATTGCCTGAAAGGCAAGTTCAACGTAGCCTGCGGCAACGCCGTAGGAATAAAAAAAAATAGAAAATGTATCCTGTAGGGATACTTCAAACATACTAAAAGAAAGAATTGAAGCACTCCTACAGAGTGCAATCATCGTTTATATTAATACATAGGGTTGCTCTCGCTATCGCGAGTTTAACCCTATGCTACGATGAAACTCCCCTTTAGGGAGTCTTAAAAACACTTTTTAAGGGTCGACGAAGTAACATGTAATCATGTTCATAATGAACTACACAATAATTAAAAGAAAAAATCATTCTGCTGTAAATCATTCTGCAAATTAGCAATTAATTATTTTTATAATTTACCAGGAAAACATCCCCCTAAATCCCCCCCAGCATACGCGGGGTCAAAGACCTTCAAAGGGGGACTTTCGATTTCGTTAGCCTTTTCGAGCGTCATCTAATTTAACAAATATTGTCCACTTGGATCACCGCCATTTTTCATTATGTTACTCCTTTTATTTTCGGTAACATTTATTTTGAACTATCCGTAACCCTTTCGGTAACATTTATTTTGAACTATCACGATGGATTGAAATATATTTTAAAATATGGTATCATTATACAAGTGTTCGGTTTTGTTAGTTTAAAACACAACCTCACCGTCATTTAAACCTGTAATTCAAAAATAATGCGAATTTTTTATTTCAATATAAAGAATATAAAAAATCTAATGGTTTTATTGACAAAGCGTTGAAAATGAAATCGGCCACGAAGTAATTTTTAACCACGAATAAACACTAATAGACACGAATATAAATTAAAATAATTTTGTCAGGGAAAAAATAAAAATCACAAATCAAAATTTGTAATTTCATCTTTTTTACTTACGTGAATGAAAAATTCATTCTCTAATCCGCTGGATTTTAAAATTATTTTAATTTAATTGCACTGTTATAATAATTTAATCGTCCTGCAATAAAATCGTCCTGCAATAAATGAAATTGAAATTAAAAATTATTCTGCTGTTAATTATTTTGCATACCAATCTTAATTGTTTTGCTTTGCCGTGCCGGTTTATGTTTGTTTGCGGGCACGACTGAGAAAATTAATCCCGTTGTGATGAATTTAGAATTTTTTAATATAATATTTTTGTTCCAAATGACTTTGTTTAAAAAAATAATTCTGTTTTTGATGTTCTTTTCTCTCGCTGCTTTTGCATTGCCGAAAGATGATTTTGTGCATACGC
>JAOZNZ010000023.1 GCA_029933535.1 bacterium
GTTTGATTAATAATGCATGGCAAACATTCGTAATAAGTTTTCATGTGTCAGGGGGCTGTTGTTAGTTATCAGTTATCAATTATCAGGTGTCAGGTGTCAGTAATTCCCCTCTTGAGAGGGGTGCCCGCAGGGCGGGGTGTGTTATCAGGTGTCAGTAATTCAAGAAATACATTTGGACAAGTTTAGAATTTCTTCGATAATAAATAATAAATGTTAAATAATAAATAATAAATAAACAGGGTTCCGGCACAAATTCATACGCACCAATGTCGTACCCATTAAATTGTGGGCGAACTTCCCCAATACAATCGTTAGTTATCGCCGGAATTATCATTCCAATATCACGGCAAGGTGATGCTTCAGTAAGTTGATAAATCAGATTTGCTACATCAGTGAACAATGGATTTTCATTTATATTTGATACACCGATATATCCTCCTTCAACATTAGAAAACATTGAGGTAAAATAGTCACTGCCGACATTATAAATTTGGTTTGAGTTCCCCCAAAAAACGCAATTTTGAACAGTAGTAGTTCCATAATTAAAATAGAGTCCGTAACCGTCATTATCAACAATATCGGAATTTTGCAAGATGAGTTCTGCACTGTAAAGAGCACCACCCATAAAAATTCCGTCACCTAGGTTAGCGGAATTTTTCGCTACAATAGAATTCACAAGTTTACAGTTTGAATTATGAATAAATATCCCGCCACCATTACTCGCAGAATTACTTGCGATAATAGTGCCGGAAATATATGCTTTGGAATCATGAATAATAGAAACCGCTCCTCCGTACGCATCTTCGCCATTATTGTTAAGAATTTGACTTGCCGGCAAAAAATCATTTTGTGGTTTATCACCATAAATATCAATAACAGAATTATCAGCAAGAACAGCGCTGCCGCCGTCAATCAAACTATTACTGCAGATATTACCATTAAAAACACAGTTTAAAGCTTTTAAATTCGCTTTATTCATAATTGCCGCGCCACCGCCGCCGCCGCCAAATGTTCCTCCTGAATTCCATCCGAATGCCTGATTACCATCAAATTTAACTTCAACGAGATTAACAAAAGAGGTCAAGCCGGAAATATATAAAGCGCCACCGTTAGTTTCAGCGAAATTATTTATCATCATAACTTTAATATCATTTGTAGAAGAAATAGAAAGCCAGCAGTTTGTCATGGAAGCAATCGCCCCACCATTACCAGCACGATTAGAAGCAAAAATAACATTACCTGCGATAGTAGAAGTAGCATTATTATCAAGAAAAATAGCTCCGCCGTTTATTGTGGCTGCATTTCCGATAAACATACACCGTTTGGCGGCAGCCGGAGCTATAATATCAAGAGAACCGTTTTGAAGAGTTATCGCCCCCCCTCTTGAAGAACAATTCCCAATAAACTCACTGTTTTTATTAACAGATTTAATCGAAACATCGGAATACAAAGCAAATAAAGCCCCGCCATTATTAAACTTCGTATTTGATTGAGAAACATTACTGTCAAAAGTACAATCCTCACAAGTTGTCGGGCAGTGTAAAACTGTTATTCCGGCAAAAGTTCCAATTGATTTATTATGTGATATTTCAGTATTTTGAAGTAACAAACTTCCACCAATGGCAACGATTGTGCCAAAAGCATTACTAACAAAGTTATAATTAATTTGACAATTTGTGAAAATTATATTTGCATGTGAGAACAATATAGCGCCATATTGGAATGCAGAATTACTTATAATTTGTGAATTTTCAAACAGAAAGTTTCCCGGAGCAGAAAGTGCATGAATCCCACCGGCAAAAACTTCTGATTCATTATTAGCAATAGTTGTATTTATAAAACTATAATCATTAGTGCCGCTAATCATAATTCCACCTCCGGTCATTTTCGCATAATTACCTAAAACATCCGCGTTTTCAAAAGAAGCAGCTGAATGATTGAGAAGTATTCCGCCACCACCGATAGCGTGATTGCCATAATCATTATCTTCGCAACCAATAACAGAATTATCTTTAAAAATAAGATCTGAATATTCAGCATAAATTCCTCCGCCAAGTTCTCCGGCTACTCCGGTAAGAACTTTAGCGCCGCCACTTGCTATAAATTTTGAATAACCCATCCAAACGCCCCCTCCGTTAGTTTGCGCGGAATTTGAAGAAAATGAAGTTGCACGACCGATCTCAGCTTCATCAAGCAGTTGTAAATAACTGTTAGTGAGATAAATTCCTCCGCCTGAATCGCTTGCAACAGCGCCATTCACGCGACAATTCTTTCCTGAAATAATGAGCGAAGAATTAACGGCATAAATTCCGCCACCACAACCGTTTGTAACTTGATTTCCGGCAAACTCTTCACCAATAGAAGTGTTTTCGCCAAAGATATTGCACAAACCGCAATTTTCGAGATAAATCCCTCCACCTTTTGATATTGCTGTATTATTAACAACAGTTGCTCCGCCGTTAATCGTAAGATTTTTACTGTTTGCCGCAATGCCTCCACCAACAGATGAGAAATTCAAAATACATTCCGAATTATTAGTAAGGGTAATATTTGAATCAAGATAACCGGCAATTCCTCCACCGCCAAACCATGACTCGTTATGAGAAATAATACAATCATCAACAAAGAGCGTGGAATTTGACCATGCGGAAATTCCACCGCCAAAATAAGCGTAATTGCCATAAACATGGCAATTCTTCATAGTGCAAATGCAGTCATCATTTATTAATACGCCACTGCCGTTAATTAGCCCCCATAAATTTCCTCCTGTAATTGTAAAAGTATCAAGTGAAGCACCACCTCCACTGCCAATATTTACAACTGCACCGATAATATTAGTGCCAATTACCGTTGATGAATTATCAGTTATTCGAGAAGAAAACATGGGCGAAAGGTATCCGCCTTCCAATTCAATAAATTTATTTGTTATAGATACACTTTCAAGATACAATCCGGTAGAAACAAGCAGCTTATCTCCGTTTACCGCTGCATCAACTGCTGCCTGAATTGTTGGAGAAACAACTGAACTTCTCTGGTTTTTAACATCAGCGAAAGAGTTGATGGTAAAAAGTAAGCAGAAAGCAATAATCAGTGAGCAGTGAGCGATTGTAGAGGCGCACGGACGTGCGTCTAATCGGTAATTGGTAATCAGATTTCCGATCTTTGATCTTAGTTTTTTCATAGTTTCCCCTCTATTGTTGTTTACTTTTTTTATAGGGACTAAACGGGCAAAACAGACTAAACGGACGCCGTCCGCTAATATAATAATCCATCAATAGTTGTCAGATTTTAAATTTAATTTTTCTGAAAAGAAAAATTAAACTTCCAAAGATAAATGATAAATAGAAACCCGGTTCCGGGATTAATTCATAACATCCCATATCAACCGTTCCAAAATGAATTCTCGGATTACCATCTAAATCAGTTGCACCAGTCATCCATGGCATATTAACGCCTGAATTTATGCAAGGCGAAGTCGCCGTTAAATGATAATTCGATATACTTGATACAAAAAGTGGATCAGCAGGAATACATTCGTTTACTCCCGGCAAACCATTTGTTGGTGTAGTGCAGCAATAAGTAAACGCAGCACCTGACTCATAATTTTTCCAGTTATTATTCCCAAAAATAGCGGTGTTGTCATAAATAATCGTATTGACAACCACTCCGCCGTTAGATGTGCAGATTCCGCCAATATGTCCTGAAGCGTAATTACCGGCAATAGTGCAGTTATAAAGTGCGCCACCATTTTTCAAATAAACGCCGGCAATTTCCGGTGCTTGATTTTGCTCACCGATTAAACAGTTAGTCAGCGAGCCACCGCCATCACATAAAACACCACCTGCAGAAATACCAGCGCTATTCCAACTGATAATGGTTTTTGAGACTACACCGGTATCATAAATATAAATTCCGCCACCTTTTCCCGGTGTTGAATTACTTGTTACCAAGCAGTCAAAAACAACCCCGCCATTATCAATAACAATGCCCGCCCCGTATGCATAAGCTTCATTTTCGGTTTGATTATTAACAATAGAACTTTTGGAAATAGTACCATTGTAAGCAAGATATGCTCCACCGCCCCATGTAGCAATATTATAAGCTATTTTACTATTTTTGATTTCCCCATTACTCTCACCCAAAAAAACTCCCCCGCCAAAACCGGCTTCAGTATAACCCGGATAATTATAAATTATATTGCAATTACTTACAATAGAATTCTGTCCAATGTCAACACCATTGCCAAATTTACCAAAGTTATTTGATATCGTTGAGTCAAAAACATACGTGCCATTATTTATATTTGCTCCCCCGCCGACATAGGCTTTATTTTGATTAATTGAACAACCAACAATTTTAGAATTATCAGCATATATTCCGCCGCCATAGGAAGTTGCATAATTATATCGAAGGGCAGAATTTGTAATAAAACCGTTTTGTTCGCAATAGATTCCGCCACCATAAGTTACAACTGTATTGGATTCAATAATTCCGCCGTAAACTTTTCCGTTCTTTATATAAACTCCTGCGCCGCAGTCACTTGCTGTATTTTGCGCCACATAACAATCAAAGACTTCTCCGCCATTATCCATGTAAATTCCACCACCGGATAGATTCCCTTGATTGCCGCAAATATAACAACCGGTAACAACCCCCGATTGCCAAATATAAATTCCACTGCCCAAGCTGGTAGTGGATGAGGTCATATTACTGCTTACGGTAGAGCTCAGCACTTCCCCACCGGAATACAAATAAATTCCGCCACCTCGAGAATTAGCTTTATTTTCAGCAATTGTACTGTCAATAATTTCACCGCCGTAACGCAGTTCTGCCGCGCCGCCTTCGCTACCTGCATTGTTATATTTTAATACAGTATTTGAAATAAATCCACCGGATTCGCAATAAATTCCGGCAGCCGTTTGCGCAGAATTATTGGTAACAAGTGAATCAAGAACTTTTCCGCCCGCATAGCAATTAATTCCACCGCCGAAAACCGCATGATTATTTCTGAAAGTACAGTTTGAAACAATTGTATCCCGCTTAATATAAGCACCGCCCCCGTAATGAATTGCCGTATTAGTTTGAAAAGTAGAAGAAAAAATATTAACTAAATTATTATAATTATCAACATAAATTCCGCCACCATTACTCGCGGAGTTATAACCCACAAAAGAGTTGAACATTTCAAAATCATTTGAGGATTCCAGATAAATTCCACCACCGTCCTTTGTTGCAAAAGTGTTAGTTATTGTTGAAGAATAAATTGAAACGGTGGAACTATTCGCGTAAATTGCCCCGCCATTCCCCTTAGCAAAATTATTTATAATAGATGAAGAATAAACATTAACATCACTGTCTAAAATATTCAAACCGCCACCGTTACCGGAGTCGCCAAATCCAAACCCGCCGTCTTTAATCTCAAAATTTAAGATCATTAAAGTTGAATTTGATATATCAAGAACCGAACCGGAGTACCAATTAACTCCAAAAATCGAACCGTGTGGTGCGGAAATGACAGACCTACCAATTATTGCTGAAAAATCCATGCTTACTCCGCCTAAAAGCGTAATGCTTTTGTTAATAATATTTATCGCTTCACTGTAAAGACCGGTGGTTACGGATAGAGTGTCTCCGGAATTTGCCGCGAAGATCGCGTTTGATAAGGTTAAGTAAACAGCGCCGCCGCTAGTTGTATTTGTTACTGTAGCAAATGAGTAAGAAGTTAGCAGTAGACAAAAAGCCAGAATCAGTGGTTGGTGCAATAGTTTTTTCATAATTGTTTCCTTTTTTGTTGTTTGGTTCTGTCAAATAAAATAGACAGAACAGGTTATTCGCTTGCCCGGCCAAAGGCGGGGTATTAGTTTATCAGGCATCAGGTGTCAGTAATTCCCCCTTTCTTAAAGGGGGTTAGGGGGATTTGATTCAGTTATTAGGTGTTGGCATCAAGTATCAAGCATCCAGTTCCGGCATTCTATATCACAAAAGTCTTTCCGGCATAACATTCATTAAAGATATCCGGATTCTTTGCATAAAGATACGCCGCGGATTTTTGTCCCGTACAATGGCATGGTGCAAAAAGTTTAAGTTTATATTTTTCAAGTATTTTTGCGGCAAAATTCAATCTTTTCTGTGAAACATCTTTTAAATGCATCCCTCCAATAACAGCATAAATTTCTTTCCTGCCGGTAATTTCTGCAATGTAATCCAACGTGTTACCAATGCCGGAATGGCAACATCCCAGCAAAACTACAATGCCTTTAGCTGTATCAAAAAACATCGATTGGTCATCAATTAAGTCATCAGGAATATTTATATCTTTCCGCGAAAAAAATCTTTCCTCTGTTTTCTCAATTTTATGAATGCGTGGAACTTCCCCTGTCACCCATATATCTTTAAATATTTTAGTCGGTTTTTCTGTATAAAAAAGTCGCAGCTTATCTTTGCTTTTTATCCATTCTTTATTCTTCTTCGCTATCCCAATATATCTGAATTTATCTTCGTCCTTTGCGTATTTTTTATCAAAAGCTGCGGGGTGAAGATAAACTTTAACATTATCAGAAAAATGTTCCGATAAATATTTTATTCCTCCCGTATGATCGTAATGACCGTGACTCAGAACAAAAGCATTTGTGCGCAGCGGATCAATATCAAGTTTATCACAATTATATCTAATGATCTTCCCCTTTCCGGAATCGAAAAAAATTCTTTTGCTATCACATTCAATATGATAAGCCAATCCATGTTCTGCCAGGCAGGTTCGCGATGCGGTATTATCAACTACAACAGTTATTTTTAAGTTTTTAATCATTTTTTTAGTTCACTACCATCCCACAGACTTTAAAATAACAATTAAATCATCTTCTTAGTGTTCTTAGAGTCTTAGTGGTAAAAGATTATAGTAGTAAACCACAAAGGCTCTAAGTTCACAAAGAATAAATTAGAAAATTAATATTCATTATGAGATAATTCTTTTTCTATGGGATGGTAGTGTTTTTAGTTAATTTTTAAAACGGCCAAAAAATTGGAATTAGTATAATCGCTAAAATAAAAAACGAAAAATTTAAAGGTAATCCTACCTTTAAATAATCCCGGAATTTATATCCTCCGGCTCCTTGTACAATAAGATTCGTTTGATATCCTATCGGCGTTGCAAAACTTGCTGACGCGGCAATGGCGATAGCTATAAAAAACGGCTTGGGATTTACGCTCATCTGCGAACTTGCTGAATACGCGATAGGAAACATCATCGCTGCTGCCGCGTTATTAGTTATCACTTCAGTAAAAATTGTGGTTAATAAATAAACGGCAGCCAAAATCCCTATCGGACCGGCGAACTTAACCAGATTTATCATAGAACCGGCAATCGAATCTGCCGCACCGCTATTTTGAAGAGCTTTGCTTATGCCCAAAGCACAGGCTATAATAATAAGGATGTCCCATCTGATAGAATTGCGTGCTTTAGAATAATTAGTACATTTCGTTAAGACCATTAAAATAGCCGCCGCAAAAGAAGCTTGCAGCATTCCGATTTGAGCGCCGCCCATTTTCGGCAAATATTTACCAAAAGTAGCTGTCAAAATCATAAGCAATAAAATTGCAGCAGCGATATAAGCTTTATGATAAGCTTTGTGTTCAACAATTTTAACGTTTGAAATCAGGAAAAAGTCCTGGGAATTTCTCCACCTTTTTTCAAAAACAGGTTTAGTGAGCAAAAGTAAAACATCACCGGCTTTTACTTTAATACTTCCTACTTTAGATTTAATCCTTTCTCCATTTCTGTGTACAGCAATTACACCGGCATCATATTTTTCCCTGAATCGACATTCCTTTACGGTTTGGTTTAAAATTGGAGAGTTTGATGATACAACCACTTCTATAAGATGTTTTCTCATAGAACGAAAATCATTATAAACTTTTTCTTCTTCAACTGAAATAAGACCTTTAATATGGTATAAATCCACTACCGCGGAAGTTACTCCGGCAAACATCAGTGTGTCATTCTCACATATTTTATCATTGCCTGATACGGGGCCAAGCGTAATCCCCTCTCTCTCAATTTGGATAAGAAATACATTTTTCATATTACGCATTCCGGAATCCTGAATAGTTTTACCAATAAACTCGCAATCTTTTTTGACTTTCATTTCAATCATATACTCTTTACTCTTTTCACCAACCACTTCAGCCATATCTCTATTATCAGGTAAAATTCTTTTACCTATAAAAGCCATATAAAACCAGCCAATCAAAGCACATGGAATCCCTACTTTAGCAAGCTCAAACATTGAAAATCCAGCCATATTATTATCAATCATCAATCCGTGAACAACAAGATTCGTGGAAGTTCCGATAAGCGTACAAACACCTCCAAAAATTGCAGCATACGAAAGAGGAATAAGAAACTTTGACGCCGAAAAATTAAACCGTTCCGCCCAGCTTTTTATCATAGGAACAAACATTACAACAATCGGAGTATTGTTCAAAAATGCTGAAGCAAAACTTATCGGTATCATCATTCTTAACATCATTGAAGATATTCCACCCTTAGGTTTACGAGAAAGAAAAATACGCGATAATCCATCAAGAGCGCCGGTGTTGCTTATAGCGCTGCTGACTATAAATAGAACCGCCACAGTAAGCATTCCCCTGTTTGAAAAGCCCGCAAAAGTCTCGGTAGGCGTGATAATGCCGGTAAGCATAAATAAAATCAGCCCGGCAAGCAAAATAAAATCCGCGCTTGCCAGTTCCAATGCCAGAGCGACAATCATGCCTACAACAACAATAATGGCAAAATATCCTGATACTCCCATAAAATACCTATTCCCTGATCATTCCATTATTTTA
The DNA here is from genome assembly GCA_029933535.1 of bacterium. Classification (GTDB taxonomy): domain Bacteria; phylum Auribacterota; class UBA3054; order UBA3054; family B51-G9; genus B51-G9. Next base: position 8,845 of record JAOZNZ010000023.1, read on the forward strand.
TCGTAAGGCCACATGAGCAATCCACCGTCCATAACTTTAACATTTTTAAATCCCGCGTTTCTAAGGATTAAAGCTGCTTCATATCCTCTTAAAGATATTTTACAGAAAGTAATTATTTCTTTATCTTTAGGTAATTTATCGAAATTGTTCCTTAATTTGCCAAGTGGAATGTGAACACATGGCTCTATTCTCATCTGTTCAAATTCAGCCGGACTTCTTACGTCAAGCAAAACACAATCTTCATTATTATCCATTTTAGTTTTAACTTCCGCACTTGTTATTCCGTCCATTAATCCGTCAATTTTATTTCTAATAACATTCGCCGCGGTAATAATATTATCCATAGCAGGCGCGAAAGGCGGCGCGTAAGATAAATCAAGATTCGCAACATCATCAACAGTCATACCGGCACTGATAGCAGTTGCCGCAACGTCAATTCTTTTATCAGCCACGCCCGGGCCTGTTGCCTGCGCGCCAAGAAGTTTTCTGGATTTTCTGTCAGCTATCAATTTAAGGAGCAGCGGTTTCATTGTTGACATAAAATGCGCTTTGTCAGGCGCTGGCGCAAGACAAGTTACAACATCATACCCCGCATCTCTAGCTTCTTTTTCTCCCAGTCCGGTTCTCGCTACGACAAAATCAAACACTTTACACACGCTTGAACCAATTACGCCAGGAAAAGAATCATTATTGTCGCAGATATTATTCGCGACAACTCTGCCTTGTTTATTAGCGGTGGAACCAAGTGGCACAAAACAAGGTTTTCCGGTAATTCTATTTTGACATTCCACACAATCGCCGGCAGCATATATATCAGGATCAGAAGTTTGCATTTGGGAACTAACTTTTATAGCTCCTGTTTTTCCAATTTCAAGACCGGCAGATGCGGCAAGCGTAACATTAGGTCTTACTCCAATAGCAAGGATAACAATATCAGCGTTAAGAGTTTCTTTGTCAGTAGTAACTTTCTGAACTTCATCTTTACCTTCAAAGCCCATAACCTTTGTTGAAGTCATTATTCTAACACCTTTGGCTTCGAAATGTTTTTCAACTAATACGGCAATTTCCGGATCAAGCATTGGTAAAATCTGTGGCAACATTTCTACAATAGTAACTCGTCCTCCGCTTTCGGTAATCGCTTCCGCAACTTCAACACCAATTAATCCTCCACCAACAATTACCGCGTCAATAGCTTTGTGTTGACTTAATTTCTCTTTTATTCCTTCCGCGTCTTCAACACCATGAAGAGAATAAATATTTTTCAGATTTATTCCCGGAATTGGCGGTTTGACCGGATTAGCACCTGTTGCGAGCGCGAGTTTATCATAATCCAGGCTACTTTCAATACTGTCTTTTGATTTAACAATAACCTTTTTGTTTTTCCTGTCTATTTTTGTGGCAGTAGTATGATTCAAAACTTTTACATTTTTTACATTCTGAAAAAATACACTGTCCCTTACTGTTCCGACAGCCGTAGCCATAAGTTCTTTTTGTTCTTTTACTTCGCCTGAAATATAATAAGGCAAACCACAGCCTGCATAAGAAAGGAACTCGCCTTTTTCTACAATTGTAACTTCAGCTTCGGGACAATTTCTAATAATTTTTGACGCTATTTTGGGTCCTGCGGCAACGCCGCCAATAACAATAACTTTCATTTTAATTCCTTTTGATTATTTTTTTAAATTCTCAGCGATATGCCGAATAATTTCTTCTTGTGATAAAACACTTGAAATAACATTGTCTTTATCAACAATTATTATTTTATATTCATGATTCCTTTTCATCTTAAGCAAAGCATCTTTTAATGAAGTTTTTGCTGATGCAAAAACTACCGGCTCCATAGGTAATTTCGAAAGCGGAGTTTCATAGGGCGTTTCATCAGCTAATGCATCTAAAAGAATCGCTGTAGAAAACATTCCGACTGCCTTGTCGCTATCATCAAGCACAACAAATGAATGAATATGTTCTTCCGCTAAAAGTTTTAATGCCTTATTTAATGTATCATTAATATGAAGCGAAAAAACTCCTTCACTCATTATGTCTTTTACTGTCGTTTCCGGTGCCGGACCAAAAATTCTATCAGTAAATTTCAAATACCATGCAGCAGATTGTACCTGAATAATATATGCTAAAGCTATAATAAGCGCTATCTCCGAACCATCTTTGCCAAAAGCTGTCATCGCAATTGCAAGCGCAATGGAAAGATTCCGCATAACTGTTCCGTAAACTAACGCTATACCATTATTACGTTTAAAAAAGTACTTCCCGATAATTGTACTGAGCAGAAAATTAAATCCATATAAAATTACCAACGGAATGATAAGTGTAACTAATTGACCGGGATTAGAGGCTATCGAATTGGCTTTCAACGCCATAGCAACAAAAACGATTCCAAGGACACCCAAAGTTGAAAAAGGCGGGAATATTTTCTTCAGATCTTTTTGATAATGAGCAAATCCATAACGTTTAATCATAAATCGCTGTGTTAAATTCCCCAGAACCAAAGGTAAAACAACAACAACAATAATCTGCCTAAATATTTTCGCCATTGGAATTTCAATTACCGTACCCATGAGCCCTTTTATATAAATAGGTGTAAGTATTGATCCAATAATTAATCCGAAAACAGTCATTTTTACCGCAGCAGCCATATTACCTTTCGCCATTCCTGTCCATGAAATAGTCATCCCTGATGTTGGAAGCAAACTTGCCAGCAATAATCCCAAGGCAATATATGGCGCATCCGGAAATGCTATTCTTCCAATTAGAAAAGCTGCAAGAGGAATTATGGTGAAATTTAATATCTGCGTAACGAGTTGTACTTTCGTATCACCGCCTTCAAAAACTCTTTTGAGCTGCAAATTAACCATCATTGGATAAACCATTAAAAATGTCAATGGAATAATTAACTGCTTTAAAAAAGTAGGATTAAACTTTAATCCGAACAGAAATCCTGCCACCATGATAACAGGTATAGCAATGATCAGTTTTTTTTGAATTTTTCTTATTATGTCCAGCATATCTTTTTTGTCTATTGTTATATTAGCATATGCCAATAATTATAGCAAAAAAAATTTTTATGTCAAGCGCTTGAAAAAGCGCGGTTGTAACAACCGCGCTTTACATAAATAAATATTATGCTTTCCAAAGTCCATGTACATTACACAATTCTCTTGCTTCAACTTTTTCAGCTTCAATGCAAAAAATCGCTTCAGGCGGTGCTCCGTGTTTGAGAAATTCACGATAGACTTTATCGTCTGCAATGATTTCAATCCATTCTATATAATGTTCTCCGGTCATTGGGTGAGGTACGCTGCCGACAGTAACTTTATAACCGCCATCAACTTTCTCAATAACGGGTACATGTTTTTCTGTTGCTGCATCAGCTGTTTTTTCTTCGAGCAGAACCATTTTAGTTCCGCAACAAACCAAAGGAGCTCCATTAGCATGTACAACTTCAACTATATTTCCGCAGTGTTCACATTTGTAGATTTCTAATTTTTCTGTCATTTCATTTCTCCGTGTTTAAAGTTACCAATCATTTTTTTAAGGGTTTATGGCAAAACCACCAATCAAAACAATCATATTCTTCACAACGTTTATTTGCTGCTGCTTCATTTGTTGCCGGTGGAATAATAATTCTGTCACCTATAAGTTCATTTTCAGGCCAACCCGCCGGTACCGCGCCCTGCTCATCAGAAATTTGAAGAGCTTTTACCGCGCGAACAACTTCGTCCATATTTCTTCCGACTTCCTGCGGATAGTACATAATCAAACGTACTTTACTTTCGGGATCAACAATAAATACTGCACGCACAGTATTTGTTCCTTTCCCCGGATGAAGCATACCGAGTTTCATAGCTACCGAATCATTAGCCGCGACAATCGGGAATTTAATTTCTATATCTAATTCGGATTTTATCCATTGAATCCATTTGATATGAGAAAACACCTGATCAATTGACATTCCGATCAATTTACATCCAAGTTTTTCGAACTCATCATATCTTTTTTGAAAAGCGACAAATTCGGTAGTGCATACAGGCGTAAAATCTGCCGGATGGCTGAACAACACAAACCATTGACCTTTTAAATCGCCCGGAATATTCATTGGACCATGAGTTGTTTGTACCTTCAATTCAGGAAAATCATCTCCAAGTAAAGGCATATTAATTTTTGTTTCTTCCATTGTTTTACTCCTTGCTGTTTTTACAGCGCTTATAGTTATGAAAACAAAGGTTACCAGTTGCAAAAAAATCTTCCGTCAATCCAACTCCCCTCCTTACGAAGGCGGGGTGCCCAAAGGGCGGGGTGGTTCGGCTCAATGGATTTTTCTGGGGAAAAATTGTTTTCTTGATACCACATACACACCGTTTGGTCCAATAATCTTTTGTAGCCGGTCTCGTTGAGGCCGGTTGTTATTCCCCCTTTTCTAAAGGGGGTTAGGGGGATTTTATTAGCAATCCTAAGTGTATCTGCCGACCTCAACGAGGTCAGCTACAATAATAACAAGCTCCCCAGAAAAATCCATTGAGCCGGTGGTTCTCCATCATTCCAATAATCCACCAATTTTACCACGCTTTTAGCGTGGCCATTAATCCATAAGCTGGAAGCTTATGCTACTTTACCAATTCTCACCAAGAACTTCAAAATAAGCTTGTGGATGCGCACATGCGGGACATGCTTTCAACGCTTCTGTTCCCGTATGAAGATATCCACAATTCCTGCATCTCCAAACTACTTCGTTATCCTTTTTGAAAACTGTTCCGTCTTCAATATTACTTAAAAGATCAAGATACCTCTTTTCATGCTGCTTTTCTGCAACGGCAATAGCTTCAAATACAGCAGCAATTGCATTAAATCCCTCTTCGCGGGATACTTCCGCGAAATCGGGATACATTACCGTGTGTTCGTAATGTTCACCTGCAGCCGCTCCTTTCAGATTTTCAGCTGTTGTGCCAATAATTCCTGAAGGAAAAGAGCCTGTAATTTCTGTCTCACCGCCTTCCATAAATTTGAACAGGCGTTTTGCGTGTTCTTTTTCCTGATTCGCTGTTTCTTCAAATATGGAAGAAATTTGAACATAGCCTTCTTTTTTAGCTTTGCTCGCGAAATAGTTGTATCGGTTTCTTGCCTGTGATTCACCGGCAAAAGCCGCCATTAAATTTTTCTCTGTTTGTGTTCCTTTAATACTGCTCATTTTCCACCTCCTGTTTTAAAACTAATTGTTCTGTCACTAATTGTTTTGTCATAAA